>JAGSPS010000403.1 GCA_018262315.1 Deltaproteobacteria bacterium
TGCGACACGATGCGCTGTCGCTTCAACGGATCGCCCTTGCCGCCGTACTCCGCCGGCCAGTCGAGACCGAGGTAGCCGGCGTCGAAGACCTTGCGCTGCCACTCGCGCAGGAACGTGAACTGCCGCTCCGATTCCACCTCGAGGAAGCTCTGCGGCAGTTTGAAGCCGGGGTGCGCGGGCTTGTTGGCGGCGATCCACGCGCGCGCCTCGCGCCGGAACTCCGCGTTTTCCTTCGACTCGGTTTCGTCGGGACGGACGCTCATCAGGGCTCTCCATCTTGGCTGCCGGGCGGCTCGATCGAGGTTGACTCTAGAATCGAACGGCGCGCGAGTATAGGCTAGGCTGCTCTCGCCCAAACACCTCTTTCCGGAGAAGATTCATGAACTTCGGCTTCACCGAAGAGCAGGACCTGCTGCGCCGGGAGGTCCGCAAATTCCTCGATGCGCAGTGCCCGCTCGAGGAAGTGCGCAAGCTGATGGAGACGCCCGACGGCTTCTCGCGCGCGCTCTGGAAGCAGCTCGGGGAACTCGGCTGGCTGGGCCTCACGATTCCCGAGAAGCAGGGCGGCGCTGGACTCGGTTGGGTGGATCTCGTCGTCGTGCTCGAGGAGATGGGCGCGACGCTGTTTCCGTCGCCGTTCCTCGCGACGACGATCGCCGCCGCCGCGCTTCGCGAAGCGGGCAGTGATGCGCAGCAGGCGCGCTGGCTGCCGTCGCTCGCGGACAGCTCGTGCATCGCATCGCTCGCGTTCCTCGAGCCGAGCGATCGATGGGACGCCGCCGGCGTCGCGCTCGCCGGCAGGGCGCAGGGCAAGGGCGTGGTGCTGTCGGGCGAGAAGGTGCAGGTTCTCGACGCGCCGTCCGCCGACCTCTTCGTCGTTGCGTTTCGCAGCGGCAACGCGATATCGCTCGCGGTGGTCGAGCGCAATGCAGCGGGTGTGACGGTCGAAGCGACGCCGTCGATCGATCAGACGCGCCGCGTCGGTCGCGTGCGCTTCGAGAACGTCGCGGTCGCCGCCGACGCGGTGCTCTCGGAAGCAAGCGAGGCGACGCTCGCGCGCGTGCTCGACCTCGCCACCGCGGCGGTCACAGCCGAAGTGCTCGGCGCGGCCGGCGCGGCGCTGCAGATCACCGTGAACTACGCGAAGCAGCGCGAGCAGTTCGGTTCGCCGATCGGCCGCTTCCAGGGCGTGAAGCATCCCCTCGCCGAGATGCTGGTGGACGTCGAGAGCGCGAAGTCGATCCTGTATTACGCCGCATGGTGCCTCGACGAGCGCGACCCAGATGCGGCCCGCGCCGTGTCACTCGCGAAGGCGTACGCGAGCGAGGCGTTCGCGCGCATCGGCGTCGATTCGGTGCAGCTGCACGGGGGCGTCGGCTACACCTGGGAATACGATCCCCATCTCTACTTGAAGCGTTCGAAGTGGGCGCGGCCCGCATTCGGCGATTCCGATTTCCACTACGACCGTGCAATCTCCATCGGAGAGCAGTGATGGACTTCCACTTCACCCCGGAAGAAGAGGCGTTCCGCAGCGAGGTTCGCGCGTTCCTCGACGAGAACCTACCGGCAGGTGCGAACGCGAACGCCCCGGCGTTCCTAGCCGAGTGGACGCAAAAGGTGCGCGCGAAGCGCTGGGTCGGCTTCTCGTGGCCGAAGGAAGTCGGCGGCGGCGGCGCCTCGATCATGCAGCAGGTGATCCTCAAGGAGGAGATGGCGAAGCGGAAGGCGCCTCCCCTCGGCACCTGCTTCATGGGCCTCGCGTGGGTGGGTCCCGCGATCATCCAGTACGGCACGCCCGCGCAGAAGCAGCGCTTCATCCCGGACATCCTCGACGGCAAGTACCAGTGGTGCACTGGCTATTCGGAACCGGCTTCGGGCAGCGATCTCGCGTCGCTCCAGTGCAAGTGCGTGCGCGAAGGTGACGAGTACGTCGTGAATGGCCAGAAGATCTGGACGTCGATCGCGATGTGGTCGAAGTGGATCATCCTGCTGGTCCGCACGGGCGGCCTCGACTCGGAGGGCCAGGCGCCTGGCGGCGCCATGCGGCCCGCGAGCAAGCACGAAGGCATCACCTGCCTGCTGGTGCCGATGGACACCAAGGGCATCACGGTGCGTCCGATCAAGAACATGTCGGGCGGCTCGATGTTCGCCGAGGTGTTCTTCGACGCCGTGCGGGTTCCTGTCGAGAATCGACTCGGCGAAGAAGGGCAGGGCTGGCAGGTGACGGTGTCGGCGCTCGCGCACGAGCGGTCGTCGATCGCCGAGGTCGAGGGTCTGCGGCGCAAGCTCGAAGAGCTGAAGGAACTGGCGCGCAAGTCGCGCAAGAACGGCCGGGCTGCGCTCGAGGACGACGGCATCCGGCGCCGCATCGCGCGCTTCGAGGCGAAGATCGAGGGGATGCGCTTCAACGGCATGCGCGCACTCACCAAGCAATTGCGCGGCGAACCGCTCGGAACGCGAAGTGGATGGCGGTCGCTGGCAGCGCTTCGCGCTCTCGTGGCCCGAAGTCGTAATCGGCGGCGGCACACCGAACATCCAGAAGAACATCATCGCCGAGCGCGTGCTCGGCCTCCCGAAGGACTGATGAGCACTGAAGATCGCGTCCAGCGGATCGAGTCGCTGCTGCGCGAGAAACTCGGCGCAACGGACGTGCAGGTCGTCGACGAGAGCCACAAGCATCGCGGTCACGCCGGCGCCGCCGGCGGCGGCGGCCACTTCCGCGTCACCATCGCCTCACCGCGCTTCGCCGGTCTCTCGCTCGTCCAAGCGCAACGCCTGGTCTACGAAGCCCTCGGCGAAATGATGACCCACGAGATCCACGCCCTGACCATCACCACCCGTGGATAAAGTGGAGAAAGGGGACGGTCCTCCCCGTGGACTGGCTGAGGAGTTTGGGGACAGACTTCGGCGAGGTGTGTCCCCGAAGTCCTCACTCAGTCCAAGTTGAGGACCGTCCCCTTTCTCCTTACACGAAGCGGGCGAGCCACTCTTCCAGGGTGACGCTGAAGCCGGCGGCGTTGCGGTGACCGCCGCCGCCGAAGCTGGCGGCGAGGCTGGCGACGTCGAAGTCGCCGATCGAGTAGACGGAGCAGTCGACGCGGCGTTCGGTGAGCCGATAGACGAGGCCGCACTGGGTTCCAAAGGCCTTGCGCTTCGCCAACTCGTGGCCGATCGACGATCGCTGGAAGAGCGCGTTCACCGCTTCGAGACGCAACTCGCCCACTGTCACCGAGTGCGCGTTTTGCAGCGCGCGCTCGATGTCGGCGCGCTGCGCGCGCACGATCGGCTGGCCCTCCGCGACGAGCTTCTCGATCGGCTCGGCGGCGAGCCGGTCCCAGACTTCGAAGCGACGCGGGTAGATGCCGATCGCGGCGTTGACTGCGTCGGAGTTCGGCAGCTGCCACTGCCAGAGATCCTGATCCTGCACGTACGCGAGCAGGCGCGGGAGGTCCGTTTCGGGGTGGAAGTGCTCCCATGCGAGCGCGGCGCCCGACTGCGTGAGATCGAAGTTCACGACGTGGCCGCGCTCGCCTAGATCGAGCGTCAACTCGGGATCGGAGCGAAAGCGCTCGAGCGCCGTCACGTGATGATCGAGCACGACGACGCGCGCGGCCTTCTGGCCGAGCGTGCGCAGCAGGCCGTTCGCGAGCGCGATGTCCGCGAACACCACCTCGGCGCCGACGAGATCTTCGAAGCGGAGCACGTCGTCGTGACCGCGCGGGCGGTACTCTCCGGACTTGCCCCACGCCTTCCACACCGCCCACGCGGCGCCGAAGCCATCGGGGCAGCCGGCGTGATAGAAACAGACTTTTTTCACGGCCGCGGGAGCTTAGCCGCGTAAGTGGCTCTGCGCGCGCAGCGAGCCGCAGGCGAACGGAGTTCCCGAGTTGTCGATCGAACGCGAGATCCGCTTCCTCGTGACGGATGGAACACCGCCCAGGGGCGGCGCGCGGATGCAGCAGGCCTATCTGCTGCGCGGGCACGTGACGGCGCGTGTGCGCGTCGCGGAAGGGATGGGTGCCCGCATGACCGTGAAGGCGCCGCGCGGCGACGGTCGCTACGAATGGGAATGGCGCGTGCCCGAGTCGGTTGCGCGGGTGCTGCTGCGGCTGCCACTTCCCTGCGTGCGCAAGACGCGGCGGCGCGAGGGGCGCCTCGACGTCGACTGTCTCGAATGGCCGCCCGGCATCGTGCTGATCGAGTTGGAACTCGACGCCGGGGAGGGTCCCGATCTGCGCGACGCCGCGGCTCGCGGCGCGTTCATGGAAGCGCACCGCCCCGAGTGGGTTCGCGCCTGGCACGACGTGACCGATGATCCCGACTACACGAATGCGCGACTCGCGCGGCGCCTGCCCCTCTAGTTGTTCATCGCCACCGGGCGACTCGACACCAGGTCGCCGAGGATGTGCAGCGCTTCCTGGACCTGGGGCGCGCGGTCGTCCGGCGGACCGTCTTCGCCCGGCACGCCCGTGCCCGTCGGCGGAGCCACCATTGCCGAATCACCGGAGGCAGCGCCATCAACCGGTGCCGACGCGTGCGGCTTCGCCGCCTCCTTCTCCTTGTCCTTTTCCTTCTTCTCGAGCAGGTCGGCCACCTTCACGACGCCTTCGTTGGCGCGCTGCTCCTGGAGTTCCTTCTCGATATCGGCAAAGCGCGTGTCGCCGGCGACGCGATCGTGGGAACGCTGGGCGAGAGCCTGGACGGTGGCGTCGTCGATCGCGATGTAGCCGCTGCCGTGCTTCGGCGCGCCCTTCGCGAAGGCATCGATCGACCGCGCCGGCAGCGAGTAGGGCTGGTTCGTCTCGCCGAGTTCGTCGTTGGCGGTGAGGGCGGGCACGACGATGTCGGCAGGGACACCGATCTGTTGCGTCGACTTGCCTCCCGGACGGTAGAAGAGCGCCGTCGTGAGCTTCAGTGCGCCGAGACCGGGCGGGAGCGGTGCGACGGTCTGGACGCTGCCCTTCCCGAAGGTGTGGTCGTCGCCGACGATCACGCCGCGGCGGTAGTCCTTGACGGCGCCCGCCAGGATCT
>JAGSPS010000154.1 GCA_018262315.1 Deltaproteobacteria bacterium
CGGCCGGCTCGAGGGTGCGTACAAGGAGTTTCAGACCTCCGTGTCGGGCATCCTCTCGAACATCCAGCCGCTGGTTGCCGCGAAGAACGCGGCGCGTTCGGTGGCGGGGGACTCCGACAAGCTGCTCACGACCACGACCGAGCTCTCGAACGCGTTCAACGTCGAGCTCGAGGGCCGCGCGTGGAACCTCGTCGTGATTGCGCTCTTCTCGCTGCTCGCGGCGGCGACGGTCGCTCTCGGAATCGTGGTGTTTCTCGGCGACGCCCGCCGGCGCCGCGAGGAGGCCGAGAAATCGAAAGGCGAGGCCGAGCGCACGAACAAGCAGAACCAGGAAGCGATTCTCCGGCTGATGAACGAGATGGGCAGCCTCGCCGACGGTGACCTCACGGTGCGCGCGACGGTGACCGAGGACATCACGGGCGCGATCGCCGACTCGGTGAACTACACCATCGAGGAGCTGCGGGTCCTCGTCGGCCGCATCAACAGTGCGGCGGCGCAGGTCACGACCGCGACGGAGTCCGCGCAACAGACCTCGGTGAAGCTCCTGCAGGCCGCCGAGAAGCAGTCGCGCGAGATTCAGGAAACCTCGTCGCAGGTTCTGAAAATGGCGCGCGCGATTAACGACGTTTCGGCCAGCGCCTCGCGCTCCGTGAGCGTCGCGCGCCAGTCGCTGTCGGCGGCGGAAAAGGGAACCGAGGCGGTGTCGAACTCGATCTCCGGCATGAACGAGATTCGCGACCACATCCAGGACACCGCGAAGCGGATCAAGCGCCTGGGCGAATCGTCGCAGGAGATCGGCGAGATCGTCGAGCTGATCTCGGACATTACCGAGCAGACGAACGTGCTGGCGCTCAATGCGGCGATCCAGGCGGCGAGCGCGGGCGAAGCGGGCCGGGGCTTCACCGTCGTCGCGGAAGAAGTGCAGCGCCTCGCGGAACGCTCCGGCGAGGCGACGAAGCAGATCGCCGCGATCGTGAAGACCATTCAGACCGACACCCAGGACGCGGTGGCGGCCATGGAGAAATCGACGCAGGGCGTGGTCGAGGGCGCGAAGCTCTCCGACGCCGCGGGCCAGGCGCTTTCCGAGATCGGCGAAGTGTCGCGCCGCCTCGCGCAGCTGATTGAGGAGATCTCGGTCACCGCGCAGACGCAGGCGCAGGCCGCGGGTACGGTCGCGACGTCGATGCAGGACATCCTGAACATCACGAAGCAGACCACCGAGGGCACCAAGCAGACCGCGGTGTCGATCGGACAGCTCGCGCGACTCGCGCAGGAGCTCAAGGGCTCGGTCGCCAACTTCAAGATCTGATCAACGCTCGACGGGCTGCGCGCCCGCCCCGGGCGGAGCGCGCTGAAACGACAACACCATGAGCCGCGCCAGCGACTTCGACATCGGCCCCCTGACTTGGGTCAAGGGGGAAATCGACCAGGCTCTCGAGCGGTCTGCGGCAAGCCTGCGCGCCTACGCGGCGAACGCCGACGACGCGACGCAGATCCGGTTCTCGCAGACCCACTTCCACCAGGCGCACGGCGCGCTGCAGATCGTCGGACTCGACGGCGTGACCCGGCTCTCCGAGGAGCTCGAGGGGCTCCTCGCGGACGTGGAGAAATCCGGTGCTGCCCCCGCGCCCGGCACGCTCGCAGCCGCCGATGCGGCCTTTGCGGCGATCACGGCCTATCTCGGCGCGCTGCTGGGCGGCGAGCCGAATCAGCCGTTGCGACTCTTCGGCGTGTACAAGGATCTGGTTGCCGCGCGCGGCAAGGACGCACCCGATCCCGTCGATCTCTATTTCCCGGACCTCGCACAGCGCCCCCCGCGCCGTGACAAGCCGCCGGTCGCAGTAGCGGGCGCGGATGCCGCGGCCTACTACAAGGAGCAGCGCGGGCGCTATCAACGCGGCCTGCTCAAATGGATCAAGAAGGACGCGAGCGGCGCCGAGGACATGCGCGCTGCAGTCGCGGCCGTCGAGGCCGCGCAGGCGGCGCCGCAGGGCCGGGCGTTCTGGTGGGTGGCACTCGGCTTCTTCGATGCGCTGGTGGCGCGGGCCCTTCCCGACGATCCGCGTATCGCGCGCCTCGCCAATCGGATCGAGCAGCAGATCAAGCGCCTGATGGAGGGATCTGCGACCGTGTCCGAGCGCCTGATGCGCGAGACGCTGTTCCAGGTGGCTCGCGCGCGGCCGGCGACGGAGCACCTCCGCGCCGTGCATGAAGTCTATGGCCTCGCTGGGTCGGTTCCGGCGGCGTTCGAGATGAAGCCGCAGGGCGATCGCGGCGAGCCGGCGCTCGCGACGCTGCGCGAGCTCGTCGCTCAGGCGAAGAACGCCTGGAACAAGTATTCGTCCGGACACGCCCCCAGCCTCGTGACCTTTGGGGAGCAGGCGAGCGCCATTCGCGCGCGCACCCACGACCTCGGCAACGGCGATCTCACGTCGCTCACAGAGGGGATCGCCGCAGTCGCCCATGCGCTGGCCGCGCATCCCGAGCGCGCCGGCGATGCAGTATCGATGGAGATCGCGACCACGCTGCTTCTCATCGAGAACGCAGTCGAGAAGTTCGGATCGCTCTCGCCGGAGTTCGCGCACCAGTCGCAGACGATGCGCGCGCGGCTCGATGCCTGCGCGCGCGGCGAACCCCCGACCTCTGCGCCGCAGGTCGAGCTGCTCGACGAAATGTCGCGGCGTGCCCAGGAACGCCTGCTCATGGCGCAGGTGGTCGGCGAGATCCAGTCGAACCTGCGCACTATCGAGCAGGCGCTGGATGCCTTCTTCCGCGATCCCGCGAAGCGCGGCGAGCTGCCCGCGCTCGACAAGCCGGTGAAGCAGGTGCTGGGCGCGCTGACGATGCTGAACGAGGATCGCGCCGCAGGCGTTCTCGCCGACGCTGCAGAGCACATCCGCCGCTTCGGTGCGACGGACTACGCTCCGGTCCAGGCCGACTTCGAGTCGATCGCGGGCGCCTTGTCGGGGCTCGGCTTCTACGTCGATGCCCTGCAGCACGGGCGCGCCGATTTCGACAGCATGATGAAGCCGCTCGCGTCGGCGAAGCTTGCGCCCGTCGAGGAAGGCGAGGTTGCTGCGCCGCAGGCGACCGTCGAGGAGGAGCTGGCGCAGGCGAAGAAGCAGGCGCGCACGCTGTTCGATGCATGGCGCGAAGCGCCTGCCGACGCGGGTTTGCGCGCTGAACTCAAGCGCAATCTCGCCGCGATCCATAAGGATTCGGGGCTCGTGGCTGAAGCGTCGCTGGAGAAGCACGCAGCCACCGCGCTCAAGCTGCTCGATCAGGATGCGATCGTGCCGCTGGACGCCGAGCTGCAAAAGGCGCTTTCGGCAATTACCGGCGCGCCGATCGTGGAGGCGGCGCCTTCGGCCGAAACCGCGAAGCTCGCCGAGGCGAGCACCGAAACCATCGATGCCGAGCTCCTCGCGATCTTCCTCGAGGAGGCGACCGAGGTTCTTGAAACGATCCGGACCCACCTCGCCGAGGCCCGGACGCAGCCGCAGTCCATCGAAACGCTGCGAACGATCCGCCGCGGCTTCCACACGCTGAAGGGTTCCGGCCGGATGGTCGGCCTCACGCGGCTCGGCGAAGCGGCGTGGGGCGTCGAGCAGGTGATGAACCGGTGGCTGGAAGAGGAACGCCCCGCAACGCCGGACCTGTTCGAGCTGATCAGGTTCGCCCACGCGTACTTTGCGACGGGCGTCGCGCGGCTGAAGGCCGGCGGTGCGAGCCCCGACGAGCACGAAGTGGTTGCCGCAGCGGAAAGACTCAAGCAGGGAGAATCCCTCGCTGATCTCCCCGACGCGATGGTCGAGGCCGCCCCCGAGGCGGTTGCCGCCGCGCCGGTGGCCGCGCCCGCAGCACCCCTGCCGGAGGCGCCCGCGATCCAAGCGCCAGTCGAGCCTGTCGTCGAGGCACCGGCGCTCGACTTCGCGTTGCCCGAGAGCGCGGCCTCCGCCGAGCCCCCGCCCGCGGCGCCTGTCGAGACGGGCCCCGCTGTCGTGCCGGAGCCTGGAGAAGTTACCGAGCCGGTTGCCGCCGAGGCGGCCCCGTTCGTCCCGTCGATCGATTTCGACCTCTCGGCCGAACAGCCAGTTGCCGTGCCCGCACCGGAAGCGGCCCCTGCCGCGCCGCTCGACTTCGACTTCTCGTTGCTGCAGACACCCGCAGCGCCGGCAGTTGCCGAGCCGGCCAAGTCGGAGGCGCTCGATTTCTCGGCGGCCGCTGCCGATGCGCAGCCGGAAGCCGTCGCGCCGCAGCCCGTCGCAGCCGAGGCGGGAGAGACGGAGCCGGCGGAAGAGGTGGTTCGCATCGGCGACGTGGAGCTCTCGCCTGCGCTCTACGGAATATTCGTGGCCGAGGCGCAGTCGCATCTTGCGACCCTGCGCTCGGGCGCGGCGTCCCTCGCGGCTGGCGAGGCGGTGTCGGAGTCTTTGCTGCGAGCCGCACATACGCTGGCAGGCATCGCCGGCACGGTGCGATTCGATGCGTTGCATCACCTCAGCCACGCGCTCGAGAACGCGCTCGAACGCAATAAGGATCAGCGTCTCGACGAACCCGCTCTCGCGGTGCTCGCCGAGACCGTCGCCGCGACCGAAGTGATGGTCGCCGCGGCCGAACGCCGCGAACTGCCCGTCCCCGCGCCCGAGCTCGTCGCGCGTCTCGACGCCCTCGGCGTTGCAGCCGAACCCGTGTCGGCCGAGCCGTTCACCCTCGACACGGCGAACCTCGACATGACGACGGCCGTCGCCGAGGCGCCCGCCGTGCCGATGGCACCCGCGGAAGAGGTCGCCGCCGAGACGCTGGACTTCTCGACACCGACCGCGCCCCCTGAAGCAACGGAGGCGATCGTCGTGCCGTTGCCCGTGCCGGAACCCTCGGCCCAGGTCGCGCCGTCGCAGCCTCTGCCCGACAACGTCGTGGTGTTCCCGCTTGCCGCGGAAGAGCCGCCGCCGGTTGCTGCGGTGGAGGTCGAGGAGATCCCGGTCGAGCGCCGCCAGCGCCGCCTCGACGACGACATCGATCCGCAACTGCTGCCGATCTTTCTCGAGGAAGCGAACGAGCTGGTGCCGTCGGTCGGCCAGACGCTGCGCGACTGGCGCGTCAGTCCCGACAATCCCACAGTCGGGCACGGGCTGCAGCGCTTGCTTCATACGCTGAAAGGCAGCGCCCGGATGTGCGGCGCGATGGCGCTGGGCGAGCTGACGCACGCGATGGAGACGAAGGTCGAGAACGCGATGGGGCTGAAGTCGCTGCCCCCGACGCTATTCGACGAGCTGGAGACGTCTTTCGACCGCATGGGCGTGCTCTACGACCAGCTCCAACACCCGGAGCGCGCGACGGCCGAACCTGTCGCCGCCCCCGTCGTCGAGGCTGCGCCGGTCGTGAACCTGGCCGCGGCGCCGACAGTCGAGACCGCGTTGCAGGAGGCGGTGCCCGCGGGTGCGGCGCCCGTCGCGCCTGCTGCCCCTACGCCAGCGGAAATCGAGCAGACCGCCGCGCGAGCGATGTTGCGCGTGCGTGCCGACATGATCGACCGGCTCGTCAACGAGGCCGGCGAAGTCGCCATCGCGCGCAGCCGTATCGAAGGCGAGATGCGCACGCTGAAGGGCGCGCTCGCCGACCTGACGGAGAACGTGGGCAGGCTGCGCGGGCAGCTGCGCGAGATCGAGATTCAGGCGGAATCGCAGATGCAGTCGCGCTTCTCGCAGACGCAGGACATGGAGACGTCCTTCGACCCGCTCGAGTTCGACCGCTTCACGCGCTTCCAGGAAATCACGCGCATGATGGCCGAGAGCGTCAACGACGTTCAGACGGTGCATCAGAGCATCATCAAGACGCTCGACGAAACCGACGCGGCGCTGTCCGCCCAGGGCCGGCTCAATCGCGAGCTGCAGCAGAACCTGATGCGCATCCGCATGGTGCCGTTCCAGAGCGTCGCCGAGCGCCTGTATCGGATCGTGCGGCTCGCGGCGAAGGACCTCGACAAGCGCGCGGTCCTCGACATCCGCGGCGGGCAGGTCGAGCTGGACCGGTCGGTGCTCGAGCGCATCACGGCGCCTTTCGAGCACCTGCTCCGGAACTCGGTCGCGCACGGCATCGAGCTCCCGGCGGACCGCATCGCGAAGGGCAAGCCCGAGCTCGGCGAGATCCGCATCGAGCTGCGCCAGGAAGGCAACGAAGTCATGCTCGCCGTGAGCGACGACGGCGCCGGCATCAACATCGATCGCGTGCGCGAGAAGGCGATCGCCCTCGGGCTCATGACGCCGGACTCGGGGCTCTCCGATCACGACATCGCGGAGTTCATCTTCCACCCCGGCTTCTCCACTGCCACGGAGGTGAGCCAGATCGCCGGGCGCGGCGTCGGCATGGACGTGGTGAGGAGCGAGGTCCAGGCACTGGGCGGCCGCGTCGAGACCGCGACCGAGCGGGACAAGGGTTCGCGGTTCACGATCTACCTCCCGCTCACGCTGGCCGTGACGCAGGCGGTGCTGGTGCGCGCCGGCGGCGGGACCTATGCGATCCCGGCGGCCGTGATCGAGCAGGTGCGGCACTTCAAGGATGCCGAGCTCGCCGAGGCGCGGGCGAGCGGCATGGCTTCCTGGCAGGATCGACGCTACCCGTTCCGGTATCTGCCGCGGGTGCTGGGCGATGCCGAGTTCGTCCCGGAGCCGCGCCGGTTCACGCCAGTGCTCTTCGCGAAGAGCGGTGCGAACGGCATCGCGATGCAGATCGACGAGGTCATCGGCAATCAGGAAATCGTGGTCAAGAACGCCGGCCCACTGCTCTCGCGCATCGCCGGCATCACGGGCGCGACGGTGCTCGGCTCCGGCGAGATCCTGCTGATCATCAATCCGGTGATCCTCGGACAGCGCGAAGCGGTTGCGGAGAAGGCTCCCGCTGCGCCGAAGGCGGTCGAGCCCGAGGCCGGACCGCCGACCGTGATGATCGTCGACGATTCGCTAACGGTGCGGAAGATCACGGGGCGCCTCCTCGCGCGCGAGGGCTACAACGTGCTCGCGGCGAAGGACGGCGTCGATGCGATGGAGCAGCTCGAGGAGCATATCCCCGACGTGATGCTGGTCGACATCGAGATGCCCCGGATGGACGGATTCGACCTGGCTCGCAACGTCCGCGGCGACCGGCGGCTGCGCAAGATCCCGATCATCATGATCACCTCGCGCACCGCTGAGAAGCATCGGACGGTGGCGAAAGAGATCGGCGTGGAAGTGTTCCTCGGCAAGCCTTACCAGGAAGAGGAACTGCTCGGCCACATCGCGGCCTTCGTGAAAGCGAAGCAGGCGACCGTCGCGTAGCGACAGGATCTGGGATTGAGGAGTGAGCATTGAGGATTGAGGGCGAAATCTCAATCCTCACTCCTCGGCGCCGCGCCCTGCGGCGCGTTTGTATCTCGCCAGCGTGACCTTCCGCGCCCAGTCGTGCTCGACCACCGGGTCGGGATAGTCGTGGCCGATCGCGACGCCGCACGCCTTCTGCTCCGCGGGCGGCATC
>JAGSPS010000155.1 GCA_018262315.1 Deltaproteobacteria bacterium
GGCGATCTTTCGCGCCGCGCTGGCGGCCGTCGACGCCGAGGCGGCGGTGCGCCGCGCGCTACATCGCAACGGCGCGCAGCTCGGGATCGCGGGTCGTGCGATTGCGCCGAAGGCACGGCTGGTCGTGGTCGCCGCTGGCAAGGCGGCCGCCGGAATGGCGGCGGGCGTCGAGGCGGTGGCGGTGGATCGCATCGCCGCGGGGCTCGCCGTCACCAAGGACGGACACGGGCGCGCGCTCTCGCGCGTCGCGCTGCGCGAGTCGAGTCACCCCGTGCCGGATGCGCGCTGCGAAGCGGCCGCGCGCGAGCTGCTCGCGATGGCAGCTTCCGCCGATCCGGACGACGTGTTGTTGGTGCTGCTCTCGGGCGGCGCATCTTCGCTGCTCGCGTGTCCGCAGCCGGGACTCACGCTCGACGAGGTCGCGAGGACGACCGCCGCGCTACTCGCTGCGGGCGCCGACATCCGCGAGCTGAACAGCGTCCGCAAGCACCTGGTCGAGGTGGCGGGCGGGCGCCTGGCGCGCGCGGCGGCCGCCAGGCGCATCGAGGTGCTGATCGTCTCCGACGTGCTCGGCGACGCGCTCGACGTGATCGCGTCGGGCCCGTGTACACCCGACCCCTCCACGTTCGCCGATGCGCTCGCCGTACTCGAAGCGCACGCGCTGCGCGAGCGCGTTCCCCCGCGCGTGCTCGCACACCTCGAAGCCGGCGTACGCGGCGCGCGCGCGGAGTCGCCGAAGCCGGGCGATCCGGGCTTTGCGCGCGTACACGCGACGATCGTCGCATCGCTCGGCGATGCGCTGCGCGCGGCCGGCGCGGCGGCGCGCGCACAGCAGCTACACCCGGTCGTCGTGAGCGCGATGCTGCACGGCGAGGCGCGCATCGCGGGGCGCCGGCTCGCTGCGCTCGCGCGTTCGCTCGCGCCCGCGAGGGCTCCCACGTGTCTGCTGGCCGGTGGCGAGACGACCGTCACGGTGCGCGGGGCCGGCGTCGGCGGGCGCTCGCAGGAACTGGCGCTCGCGGCGGCGATCGAACTCGCGGGGTGCGACGACGCCGTCCTGCTCGCGGCGGGCACCGACGGCAGCGACGGACCCACCGACGCGGCGGGCGCCTTCGCCGATGGCGGAAGCGTCGCGCGGGCCGCGTCGAGGGGCGCGGACGCAGCCCGCGCTCTGGCGGACAACGACGCCTACGCGTTCTTCGCGGCAGAGGGCGGCCTCCTCCGCACCGGACCCACCGGCACCAACGTGATGGACCTGGTGCTCTTCGAAGTGCAATCTCGCGCGGTCTCGTGAGGCGAATCTCCCCTTTCCCATTGCGTCAGAGAGCGTGTACGATTCCCGGCCGCGCCACGGCAGGCGCGTTCGAACCCGTCGAAGTCGATTCCATTTCATCGGATTCCACTTCATCGGATTCCACGTGATCGAACTGGGAACCAACTCGAAATCTGGAGGAATGCCCGATGCCGATTCTCCGCCGTCGTCCGGCCGCGCTCGTCGCAATCGTCGCGATCGCCACCGTCTTCGCCTGGATCGCGCCCGAGGCCGCGCAAGCGCAGGCCACCGCGGGCAAGAAGAAGACGGAGGGCTGCATGGTCAGCTACGACGCCGCTGGCGGCGCGCTCGTCGTGAAGGACAAGAAGAACAAGAAGGAGGAGACCTTCAAGGTCAAGCAGGGCACCTCGGTGCTCGACAAGACCGGCACCTCGGTGGCCAAGAACGGCCGTGGCGCGAAGCTCGCCGACCTCGAAGCCAATCGCCCGGTGATCGTGTACTGGATGCCGCAGGGCGAGGACAAGTTCGCGTCCAAGGTCGACGCGCCGGATGCGATCGATTCGGAGACCGGGAAAGTCGATCCCGACATCATGGAAGACGCCGGTTGCAAGACCGAGTAGCCAGTCGGCCGCGCGCCGTCCTGCACGGGAGCTCTCAGAGGTTGCAGTGGGAACGTGCGCCGCGTCCCGGTGCGCGACTCTGCGCGGGCGCGCTGGCGGTCCTCGTCGCTCTAGCCGGCGCCATGCCGGTGCGCGCCGCGGACGAAGGGAAGAGCGAGCGCTCGAACGGAAAGTTCGTCTCCTACGACGCCGCCAGGCAATCGATCGCGATCAAGGAAGCCGGCAGGGAACAGACCTACCAGGTGAAAGCCGAGGGAAGCGTCCTCACCCGAACCACGCTCACGATGAACGGCAAGGTCGCGAAGTTCGAGGACCTGAAACCGGGAATGATCGTGATCGTGTACTGGAAGCCCGACACGGCCGACGCCAACAAGCGAAATGCCCGCAAGGTGGATGCGCCGAAGGTCCCAAAGGAGTTCCAGGAGGACGTCGACGCCGCGGAGAAGGCGGAGTCGGGATAGGCCGGTCCCGAGCGGGCGCAGGCCAGTGATGTGCAGGCAGGCGGGGACGGGGCTCGAGTTCGTCCCCGCAGTCGTTTGGCGCTCGCGCGTTGCGGTGAGACGGCGTCGCGCGAACTCCCGCCGGCCGCGCTGCCGGGGCGCCTTCGGATTCTCTATACAGAGGGCCGGTTTTTCGGCCCGGCCGACCGCCGAGAGCCGCGACCCAAGGAGCCGCCCGATGAGTTACGCGAAAGAACTCGAGTCCACCGCCAAGTCCCTCGTCGCGCCGGGCAAGGGCATCCTCGCCGCCGACGAGAGTACCGGCACGATCAAGAAGCGCTTCGACAAGATCAAGGTCGAGAACACCGAAGACAACCGCCGCAACTACCGCGAAATGCTCTTCACCACGAAGGGCTGCGAGGAGTTCGTGAGCGGCGTGATCCTCTTCGACGAGACGCTGCGCCAGAAGGCGTCGGACGGGACGCCGCTCGCGCAGATCCTCACCAGCAAGGGCATCATCCCGGGCATCAAGGTGGACAAGGGGCCGACCAAGCTCGCGGGCAGCGCCGACGAGCAGATCACCGACGGTCTCGACGGCCTGCGCGCGCGACTGGTCGAGTACCGCAGCCTCGGCGCGCGCTTCGCCAAGTGGCGCGCCGTACTCTCGATCGGGGACGGCAAGCCCAGCGACCTTTGCCTGCTCACCAACGCCCACGCGCTCGCGCGCTATGCAGGACTGTGCGTGGACGAGGGGCTGGTGCCGATCGTCGAGCCCGAGATCCTGATGGACGGCACGCACACCATCGAGCGTTCGCACGAGGCGACCGAGCGCGCGCTGCATTTCGTGTTCGACGCGCTGGCCCAGCAGCTCGTCCCGCTCGAGCAGATCCTGCTCAAGCCGAACATGGTGCTCTCGGGGTACGAGTGCCCGAAGCAGGCGAGCGTGCGCGAGGTCGCGGAGCGAACCATCCGGTGCTTCAAGCGAGTCGTGCCCGCGGCCGTGCCCGGGATCGTGTTCCTCTCCGGCGGCCAGAGCGACGAGGCAGCCAGCGCGCATCTTTCCGAGATGAACCGCATTGGCGGCACCCCTTGGCAGATGAGCTTCTCCTACGGTCGCGCGCTGCAGGCGCCGGCGCTGAAGGCCTGGGGCGGCAAGCAGGAGAACCGCGCCGCCGCCCAGAAGGCCTTCTACCACCGCGCCAGGTGCAACGGAGCCGCGCGCTACGGCAAGTACAGCGACGCCATGGAGAAGGTGGCCTGATCTCGATGTCACCTGGCTCCAGACTCGATGTCTCCTGACCCGGACTCGATGTCACCTGACCCGTGTTGGCGCGGCCGGTTCATCCGGCCGGTGCGAGATCATGAACTGTGATCGATCGCCAGCGGTTCAAAGCGGCGCTGCGGCGTTGGGCGAGCGGCGTGACGATCGTCACGACGCGCGCGGGTGAGCGCGTCTTCGGCATGACGGCGTCCGCCTTCAGCAGCGTTTCGCTCGAGCCGCCGCTGGTGCTGGTGTGCATCGACAAGCAGGCGCACACGCTGCCCTGGATCGTCGAGAGCGGCGTCTTCGCGGTGAACGTGCTGGCGAAAGAGCAGCGCGAACTGGCGAACCGTTTCGCGACGGAGGGCAACGAGTTGGTGCGCTTCGAGGGAATCGCGTGCCGGAGCGGCCCATCCGGAGCGCCGTGGCTTCCCGACACCGTCGCGGTGCTCGACTGTCGCGTCGCCGTCGCGCACGACGCGGGCGACCACTGGATCTACGTCGGCGAAGTCCGGGCCACCGAGGTCGCCGCGGGGCGCGAGCCGCTGCTCTACTACGACGCGAGGTATCGCGCGCTCGCCGACCATTGAGCCCGGACGGGCGCGGGGATCGCTGCGCCGGGCCTTCGGAGCCCCGCAGGTCGTTTGCGAACTGCCGCGGCCGGCTCCGCACGTCGCCAGGGAGATCGATCAATGACGGGGTCCGGGATCGAACATCTTCTCGGCGCGCTGCGCGTCGTCGGGGTGAAGCCGGAACGCGCACTCTGCCACGGGCTGCGGCCGGTTCCGGCGTGAGCGGCGTGGATCCCGCGCGCGCGTTTCGGCTCGATGGTCGTGTCGCGGTCGTGACGGGCGCATCCGCCGGAATTGGCGAAGCGCTGGCCGAGGGACTCGCTGCTGCCGGCGCGAAGCTGGTGCTCGCCGCACGCCGGAAGGACCGTCTCGAAGCGCTCGCCGCGCGGTTGGCAGCCGCCGGTGGCGAGGCGCATGCGGTCGCCTGCGACGTCGCGTGCGCCGACGACGTCGAGCGGCTCGCCCGCGAGACACAGCAGCGTTTCGGGCGCGTCGACGTGCTCGTCAACAACGCGGCGTTCGTGGAGATCGTTCCCGCCGAGAACGAGCCGCTCGCGGGCTTCGAGTCGGTGCTCGACGTGAATCTCACCGGCACCTTCCGCTGCGCGCAGCGCTTCGGACGGGAGATGCTCGCGCGGCAGAGCGGGTCGATCGTGAACGTCGCGTCGATCCTCGGCGTGGTCGGCGTCGGGCAGATCCCGCAGGCAGGCTACGCGGCGTCGAAGGGCGGTGTCGTGAATCTCACGCGCGAGTTGGCGGCGCAGTGGGCGCGTCGCGGCGTGCGCGTGAACGCGCTCGCGCCGGCATGGTTCCCGAGCGAGATGACCGCCGACATGTTCGCCGACGAGGCGTCCCAGACGTGGATGCGCCAGCGAACGCCGATGGGCCGCCCCGGTCGCGTCGAAGAACTGGTCGGCCCGCTTCTCTTCCTCGCCTCCGACGCCGCCAGCTACGTAACCGGCCACATCCTGCTCGTCGACGGCGGCTGGACCTGCGTCTGATCGTTGACTTGGGGACGTTCCTGAAGTCAACAAAGTCAAGGCGAGCAGGAACGTCCCCAAGTCAACGACTACTGGCTCATGTGCCAGCCGCCGTTGGGGGAGAGGACCTGGCCGGTGACGAAGGCGGCTTCGTCGCTGGCGAGGTAGACGGCGGCGTGGGCGATGTCGTCGGGGCTGCCCATGCGGCCGAGTGGCGTCTGCATTTCGAGGAGCGGGCGCAGCGGCGCGAGGGGTGCCGTCATCGCGGTCTCGATCCAGCCCGGCGCGATCGCGTTGACGCGGATCTGGCGGGTCGCGAGTTCGCGCGCGAGCGCGCGGGTGAGGCCGAGGATGCCGGCCTTCGCAGCGCTGTAGCCGGGTACACCGGCACCGCCCGCGGTGCCCATGATCGACCCCATGTTGATGATCGAGCCAGCGAGCTGCGGCGACATGATGCGCAGCGCTTCGCGCGTACAGAAGAAAGTGCCGCTGAGGTGCACCGCGATCATGCGCTCCCACTCGGCGTCGGTGGTTTCGAGCGTGACGTCGATGTGCGTCTTGACGGCGCCGCTGGTGGCGCGTTCCTGCATCTGCGCGAGCGTGGCGCTCGCGAAGCGTTCCGCGCGCGACGGGTCGCTCTCATGCCCCGCGATGCCGGCGTTGTTGACGAGCACGTCGAGACGGCCGTGGCGTTTCGCGACGGTCCCGAACATCCGCGCAACAGCGCCCGAATCCGCGACGTCCGCCGCGAACGACCAGCCACCCACTTCTCGCGCGACGCGTTCGGCGCGTTCGGCGTCGAGGTCGTTCACCACGAGCGACGCGCCCTCGGCGCGGAAACGCCGCGCGATCGCCTCGCCGATGCCGGCGCCTGCGCCGGTGACGAGCGCGATCTTGCCGTCGAGTCGGGGCACCGCCATCTCCTGGCTAGGGTGTCAGCACGACCTTCAGTGCGCCGTCCTCGTGACGCGCGAAGAGTTCGTAGCCGCGCACGCCATCCGCGAGCGGCAGACGGTGCGTGATGATCTCGGTGGGATCGAGGTGCCCGCTCTCGATGACCGCGAGCAGGCGCGCGACGTAGCGCTGCGGGTTCACCAGTCCGCTGCTCAGTGTGAGATTCTTCAGGAAGAGCAGCACGGGCATCAGTTGCACCGGCGCCGCGCAGAGCCCGATCACCGCGATGCGACCGCCCGGACGTACCAGCAGCAGCGATTGTTGGATCAGTTCGGGTCGGCCGATCGCTTCGATCACCGCGTCGGCGCCACGCCCGCCCGTCGCCGCGAGAACGCGCGCGCCGAGGTCCTCGCGGCTCGGATCGATCGTCTCGCAACCGCGCGCGCCCGCGAGCGCGAGTCGATGTGCGTCGAGATCCACGGCGAGCACGCGCGCCGCTCCGCGCAGCTGCGCTGCGCGCTGCGCGAACGCACCGACCGGCCCACAGCCGAACACCACGACCACATCGCCCACGCCGACCTCGGCGAGTTCGGCGCCCATGTAGCCCGTGGGCAGGATGTCGGTGAGGAAGAGCGCCTGCTCGTCGCTCAGCGCGTCGGGGATGCGGAACAGATTCACGTCGGCGAAGGGAACCCGCACGGCTTCCGCCTGCGCGCCCTGGAGGGCCGCCGAGAAACCGAACACGGCCTGTGCGCCATTTGCGGTGGTGACGGTGCAGCCGCTGTGCAGCTGCTCGCGACAGGGCGCGCAGGTGCCGCAGCCCGTCGTGCACGAGGCGAGCACGCGGTCGCCCTTGCGGATGCCGCGCACCGCGAGCCCCACATCCTCCACCACGCCGACGAACTCGTGACCGACCGCAAAGCCCTGTTCCGCGAGCGGAAGCCCGGCGCCGTGCCAGAGGTGGAGATCGGAACCGCAGATCGCCGTGCGCGTGACCCGCACCAGCGCGTCGCCCGCGTCACGCAGCGCGGCATCCGGGACACTCTCGAAGCGGAAGTCCTCTGCACCGTGGTAGACGATCGCCTTCACCGCACTTCTCCCAAATCCCCTGACCCGTGTTCGGTTCGCCGCCGTCCGGCGGCGAACGAGATCATGCGTTGCGCTCGCGCGGCTCCAAACTCCCCTGACCCGTGTTCGGCGACGCGGCGTCCGCCGTGTCGCGGGGTCATGTGTTCGGCGACCCAGCGTCCGCTGGGTCGCGGGATCATGTACTGGAAAGATTGGTGCGGCAGAGAGGACTCGAACCTCCATGGGGTTGCCCCCGCCAGCCCCTCAAGCTGGTGCGTCTACCAATTTCGCCACTGCCGCAAGCGTGGGCGCAGTACGATAACGAAGCCGTCGTGAGCCGACAGGCCGCGCGTCAGGGTTTCGCGGCGCCGCCTTCCTCGGGCGCGGCGGGTGCTGC
>JAGSPS010000156.1 GCA_018262315.1 Deltaproteobacteria bacterium
TCGCGAAGCCCGACCCGCGTTTCTTCCGCTCTGCGTGCGCGCGACTCGGCGTCGCGCCCGCCCATGCCGTCGTCGTGGGCGACCACCCAGAGCAGGACCTGGCGGCTGCGCGCCGCGCCGGACTCCGGGCGATCGACGTCGCGTCGCTTGCTAGTCTCGGCGCGCTTCCGGAGCGGATCGACGCACTCGAACGCGAGGAGAATCCCGACTGATGAGCGGTTCCGACCCGGCGGAGGCGAGGCGCGAAGCGCCCGTCGCGTTCTTCCGCGAGCGCTTCGGCGTCGACGCGCGCACCGTGGAGCGCGCGCTCGGCGTCGCGCTCGAACGCCGCGTCGACGCCAGCGACCTCTACTTCGAATACGGCGTGCAGGACGCGGTCGTGCTCGAAGAGGGGATCGTGAAGAGCGGCGAGCGCCACGTCGAGCAGGGCGTCGGCGTGCGCGTCCAGACCGGCGAGCGCCAGGGTTACGCGCACTCCGACGAGATCACGGTCGAGAGTCTCGAACTGGCGGCGACGACGGCGCGCGCGATCTCGGAGTCGCGGGCCGCGCCCAGCCGCGTCGCCGTGCAGGCGCGCGGCGCGGGCCGCGATCTCTACCCGGTCGCGACGGCGCCCAGCGAGGTGCCCGTCGCGAGCAAGGTGAAGCTGCTCGGCGAGATGGACGCTTACGCGCGCAGCCGCGACGCGCGCGTCAAGCAGGTGATGGCGAGCGTCGTCTCCCAACACCAGCACGTGCTGATCGCCACCCACGACGGCCAGCTCGTCGGCGACGTGCGGCCGCTGGTGCGGCTCAACATCCAGGTGATCGCGGCCGACGGCAATCACCGCGAGGTCGGTTACCAGGGCACCGGCGGTCGCTACGAGATGGCACGCCTCTTCGATCCCGAGGTGTGGAAGCCGCTGGTCGAAGACGCCGTGCGCATCGCGCTGCTGAATCTCGACGCGGTGCCCTGCCCCGCCGGCTCGATGGACGTCGTGCTCGGCCCGGGCTGGCCCGGGATCCTGCTGCACGAAGCGATCGGCCACGGTCTCGAAGGCGATTTCAACCGCAAGAAGACCAGCGCCTTCTCGGATCGCCTCGGTCAGCGCGTCGCGGCGCCCGGCGTCACTGTGGTGGACGACGGCACGATCCCCGAGCGGCGCGGCTCGCTCAACGTGGACGACGAAGGCACGCCCACGCAGCGCACCGTTCTGATCGAAGACGGCGTGCTGGTCGGCTACCTGCAGGACAAGCTCAACGCGCGGCTGATGGGCATGGAACCCACCGGCAACGGCCGGCGCGAGAGCTACGCGCACCTGCCGATGCCGCGCATGACGAACACCTTCATGCTCGCCGGCCCCGACGATCCCGCCGAGATCCTGCGCTCGGTCGAGCGCGGGCTCTACGCCGTCTCGTTCGGCGGCGGACAGGTGGACATCACCAGCGGCAAGTTCGTGTTCAGCGCAAACGAGGCCTACCGCATCGAGAACGGACGCCTCGGCGCGCCGGTGAAGGGAGCGACGCTGATCGGCAACGGCCCCGACGTGCTGACGCGTGTCACACGCATCGGCAACGACCTGAAGCTCGACCTCGGCGTCGGCAGCTGTGGCAAGGACGGCCAGTCGGTACCGGTGGGCGTGGGCCTGCCGACGCTGCGCATCGACGGCCTCACGGTGGGCGGGACGGAGACATGAGCGATCGCAAAACGATCGCGGACAACGGGCTCGGCTCGCCGCAGGCGAGCGATCGCAACGCGATCGCGGGAAACGGGCTCGGCTCGCCGCAGGCGAGCACCACGACGGACCGAGCGCTCGTCGGAGCCGACGCCGTCGCGCGCGCGCTCGCCCGCGCAAAGCAGGCAGGCGCCAGCGAAGCCGACGCGATGCTGCTCGAAGCCGACTCGATTTCGTCGCGCGTGCGCGGCGCCGAGATCGACTTCGTCACCCAGGCGCGCGAGCGCGTGCTCGGCATCCGCACGTTCGTGCGCCAGGCCGGCGGTCTCTCGTGCGGATCCACCTCGACCAGCGATCTCGCGCCCGCGACGATCGACCGGATGGCCGATGAAGCCGTCGCACTGGCGCGCGCCACCGCGCCCGACGCCAGCGCCGGCCTGCCGGCAGGCGGCTTCGCCAGCGACGCGCCCGATCTCGCGCTCTTCGACCCCGCCGACCGCCACGTCGCCATCGAAGCGCGCATCGAGGACGCCCGGCGCGCCGAAGCCGCGGCGCGGGCGGTCGACGCGCGCATCGTGAACTCCGAAGGGTCGCAAGTCTCGAGCGAATTCCGGAGCGTCGTCTACGGCAACAGCGCCGGTTTCATCGGGAGCTACGAGAGCGCGTCGCACGCGCTGTTCAGCGAGCCGGTGGCGCGCGAGAACGGCGCCATGCAGCGCGACTACTGGCTCACCGCCGCGCGCCGCCTCGACCGGCTCGAAGACGCCGCGGCGGTCGGCCGCCGCGCCGCCGAGCGCGCGCTGCGACGGCTCTCGGCGAAGCGCGTCGCCACCTGCGAAGTCCCGGTGCTCTTCGAACCACTGGTCGCGCGCAGCCTGCTCGGTCACGTCGCGGGCTGCGTCTCGGGCGGCGCGATCTACCGCGAGGCGTCGTTCCTCGCCGGTCGCCTCGGCGAGCGCATCGCGAGCGAGCTGGTCACGGTGATCGACGACGGCCGGCTGCCGGGCGGGCTCGGCTCGCGTCCCTTCGACGGCGAAGGCCAGCCGACACGCCGCAACGTCATCCTCGACCAGGGCGTGCTGAAGACGTACCTGCTCGACAGCTACAGCGCGCGCAAGCTCGGCATGAAAAGCACCGGCTCGGCGGCGCGCGGTGCTGCCGGATCGCCGTCACCTGCCGCGACGAACCTCTGGCTCGAACCCGGCAAGCTTCCGCCGGAGGAAATGATCCGCCGCACCGAGCGCGGGCTGCTCGTCACCGAGCTGATCGGGATGGGATTCAACCCCGTCACCGGCGACTACTCGCGCGGCGCCGCGGGGCAGTGGATCGAAGACGGGCGCGTCGTCCACGCGGTCGAGGAGATCACCATCGCCGGTCAGCTCGGCGCGATGCTCGCGGCGATCGATCTCGTCGGCAGCGACCTGCTCTGGGCCGGCTCGGTCGCCGCACCGACCGTCCGCATCGCGAACATGACGGTCGCGGGCAGCTGACCGTGCGCGTGCCGCCCGTAGCCCCTCAACGCACCCTGACCCGTGTTCGGCTCGCCGGCGTCCGCCGGCGAGCGGGATCATGAGTTGGACCGGCGTCCGCCGGCGAGCGGGGTCATGAGTTGAACACGATGATCGGGCTCACGATGCCCGAACTCGACGTGTGGTCGGAGCGCGTGGTGGTCGCGCTCGGGCAGAATCCCGGGATCTTCACCGGGCCCGGTACCAACACCTATCTGGTCGGCACCGGGCGCAAGCGCATCCTCGTCGACACGGGTCAGGGCGTCGGCGCCTATCTCGGCGTGCTCGAACGCGCGCTCGAACGCGCCGGTTGCGACGGCATCCAGGAGATCGTGCTGACGCACGGCCATCGCGATCACAGCGGCGGACTCGCGCAGGTCCAGGCGCGATGGGGCCCGCTGCGCATCTCGAAACTGCCCGGCCCCGATGACGCGAAGCAGAAGCTCGTAGCCGAACCGCTCGCCGACGGCGCCGTGGTGCGCACGCCCGGCGCCACGCTGCGCGCCGTCCACACCCCCGGTCACGCCGTCGACCACCTGTGCTTCGTGCTCGAAGAGGAAGGCGCGCTGTTCTCCGGCGACAACGTGCTCGGCGTCGGCACCACCGTGATCCCGAGCGACGGCGGCGACCTGCTCGACTACCTGAACTCGCTCGCGCGCATGCTCGCGCTGGCGCCGGGCCGGATCTACCCCGCGCACGGGCCGCTGATCGCCGACGGTCCGGCCAAGCTGCGCGACTACATCGCGCACCGCGACGAACGGGAAGCGCAGATCCTCGCCGCACTCGGCCGCGGCGACGCGAACGTCGCGACGGTCGTCACGCGCGTCTACACCGACGTGCCCGAGGTGCTGCACGCGGCCGCCGCCCACTCGGTCGCCGCGCACCTGCGGAAGTTGGAACGCGAAGGCCGCGTACAACGGCGCGACGCGAGCACCCCGCTCGTAGCGACCTGGGCGCTCACGTGAGCCACGCGTTGCTCGCGCCGCTGCGCAGCACCGACGCCGCCCTGCGCGCCGCCGCCTGCCGCGCCATCGCGAGTGATCCCGCGGGCGCGCTGCTCGCCGAAGCCCTCGCCGTCGCGCTCGGCGACCCCGACAAACGCGTCGCGCGCGCAGCGAGCGAAGCGCTCGTCGGCCTCGCGCGCGCCGGCTCGGGCGAGGCGATCGTGCCGTTGCTGCGCGCGGCACTGCACGGTGACGTGAAACCCGCGCGCATCCAGGCGGCGCTCACACTCGCGCGACTGGTTCCTCCCGAGCCTTCGCTGCTGCCGGCGCTCACACTCGCGCTCGCGTCCCACGAGGGCGACCTGCGCTGGTCGGCCGCGCGCGTGCTGGTCGAGATGGGCCGCCTGCACGGCGAGATCGTGCGCGTGCTGGTCGGCCTGCTGGGCGGTGGCGAAGCGCCTGCCGTGCGCCGCATGGCGACCTTCTGCCTGCGCGAACTGGCGCCCGACCAGCCGGCCGCCGCGCAGGCGCTGCTCGAAGCGTCGCGCGACGCCGACACGCAGCTGCGCCGCGCCGCGCTGACGGCGATGGCCGGGCTGCTCGATCCGCCCGCCGCCGTGATCGCCCGCCTCGCGGAGGCGCTCGACGACGCGGATGCGGTGTCTGCCGGGCTCGCCGCGCTGGCGCTCGGCGAAATTCGCGAGGTCGGCGCCCTGCCCCGCCTGCGCGCGCTGGCCGAGTCGGCGCGAACTCCCGCGTTGCAGCGGGCAGCGAAGGCGGCGGTCGCACGCCTGGAGACCCGCCGATGAGCCGCAGCGTGATCGTGACGGGCGGTACCGGAGGACTCGGCAGCGCGGTGGTGCGCGCCTTCCTCGCGAGCGGCGACCGCGTCGTCGTGCCGTGGATCGTCGCGTCCGAGAGCGAGCGCATGAAGGGACCCTTCGCGGACGCGCTGCGCGCGCAGCAGCTCGTGCTGGTCGCGGCCGACGTCGCGGAGCGGGACGGCGCGGCGAGCGTCGCACAGGCGGCGGGCGATCTCGCGGTGCTGGTGAACGGTGTCGGCGGCTTCGCCGCGGGCGCCCACCACGAAACCGACCTCGGCGTGTGGGACCATTTGTTCCGCCTCAACGTGCGCGCCGCCGCGGCGATGACGCAAGCCGCGCTGCCGATTTTTCTTGCCCGCAGGAGCGGCGCGATCGTCAGCGTCGCGGCGTACGCCGCGCTCGACCCGCCGGAGGGACTCGGCGCCTACGTCGCGTCGAAGGCGGCGCTGATCGCGTTCACGCGCAGCCTGGCCCGCGAGGTCGCGAGCCGCGGCGTGCGCGTGAACGCGGTGTTGCCCACTACGATCGACACGCCCGCCAACCGCGCCGCGATGCCCGACGCGGACTTCTCGCTGTGGACCCCGCCCGAGTCGGTCGCCGCCGTGATCCACTGGCTCGCGAGCGACGCGGCGAGCGCCGTGCGCGGCGCGCTCGTGCCCGTGTGAGTCCGCAATCGAGGGACGCGTTCTACGCCGGAGCGCGGCGCGATCTCGCGGGTCCGCTCGACGGCGTGCGCGTGCTCGAAGCCACCACCACCTGGGCCGGCCCGATGTGCGGCTGCATCCTCGCGGACTTCGGCGCCGACGTCGTGAAGGTGGAGCTGCCCGGCGGCGAGATGGCGCGGCGCGCGCCGCCGATGCTGCCCGGCACCGACCCGCCCGTCTCGTTCATGCACGCGACGGTCAACCGCAACAAGCGCAGTCTGACGCTCGACCTGCGCCGACCCGAAGGTCGCGACGTGTTCCTGCGTCTGGCCGCGCGCGCCGACGTGGTGATCGAGAACTTCCGCCCGGGCGTGATGGACGGCTACGGACTCGGCTACGCCGGCGTGTGCGCGGTGCGACCCGACGTCGTCTACGTCTCGATCAGCGGCTTCGGGCAATTCGGTCCGGACACCGACCGCGCCGGCTACGACCCGCTCGCCCAGGCGATGAGCGGATTCCTTTCGCTGAACGGCGATCCCGGCGGCGAGCCGGTGAAGGCGCCGACCTTCCTCGCCGACGACCTCGGCGGCCTGCACGCGGCGCTCGCCGCGCTCGCGGCGTTGCGCCACCGCGACCACACCGGCGAGGGACAGCGCATCGATGTGTCGCTGCTCGACGCAATGCTGTTCCAGTCCACCGGCTATCTCACGCTCGGCGCGCTCGGCGTGGAACTGCCGCGGCTCGGCAACGAGTTCCGCATCGCGGCGCCCGCGCGCGTCTACCGCTGCCGCGACGGCGACGTGATGGCCGGCGTGCTGCTCGACGCGCACTGGCGCAAGCTGGCGCTGTTGATGCAGCGGCCCGCGCTGGCGGAAGATCCGCGCTACGCGACCACCGCGGCGCGCATCGCGCGGCGCGCGGAAGTCGATGCGCTTTTCGCCGGCTGGCTCGCCGGGCAGAGCGTCGCGGACGCGATCGCGACGCTGCTCGCCGCCGGCCTGCCGATTGCGCCCGTGCGCAGCTACGCCGAGGCCGCCGCCGATCCGCACGTGCGCGCGCGCGAGATGCTGCAAGACGTCGCGCAGCAGGACGGCACGCTGCGCCCGATCACCGGGCCGGCGGCGAAGCTCTCGCGCACGCCGCTGCGGGTGCGGAGCGGAGCGCCCGCGCTCGGCGCTCACAACGACGAGATCCTGCGCGAAGCCGGCTTCGACACCACGGCGATCGCCGAGCTGCGGAAGCTGGGAGTTGTCTGAACTCCGCGCTCGCTCGTGCGCCGGAGTGCTGGGCGTGCTCGCCCTGGCGCTCGCCTGTGGCGGCGCTCCGCGCGCGACGGCGCCGGCGCCGGCAGCCGAGCCCCAGCTCACCGCGACACTGATTCGGCTCGCCAACGACGCGCTCGCGAGCGGGGATGCCGAGCTGGCGCGCCAGCGCTTCGAGCGAGCGCTGGTGGCCGAGCCGCGCTCGTCCGCCGCGCACGTGGGACTCGGCCGTGCGCTGCTCGCGGCGGGAAGCCGCGACGAGGCGCGCGCCGAACTCGCGGCGGGGCTCGCGCTCGACCCGAACGACGCGGATGCGCACTTCGCGCTCGCGGACCTCGCGGAGCAGAGCGGCGACGCGACGAGCGCGCGCGGCGAGCTGGAGCGCGTGCTGGCGCTCGACGCCGGGCGCATCGACGTCCACGAACGTCTCGCCGATTTGAGCGGCCCGGCGCCCGCGGCGCCGGCAGCCGGACCGGACGATGCGGTCGCGCGCGCCGACGCGCATCCCTACGACCCGCGCGCGCGCGTTGGCGCGGGCGAAGCGCTGCTCGCGCGCGGCGACGCTTCCCATGCACGGGAATATCTCGAATCGGCGCTCGTGCTCGCCGACCTCGACCCCGTGAGCGGCCTTCGCGCCGCCGAGCTGCTGCGTACACACTTCCCCGAT
>JAGSPS010000404.1 GCA_018262315.1 Deltaproteobacteria bacterium
CAGCACATCGCCTTCTACGCATCGACTCCCACCTACCACTCGGTGCTCGAGTTCCACGGCTGGCACGACGTCGCTGCGGACCTGCACCGCCTCTCGCGCGAGGGGCGCTGGACGGAGATGCCCGCGCGCATCAGCGACGAGATGCTCGACGAGTGGGCGATCACCGGGACCTGGGACGAACTCGTCCCGAAGCTGCGCGCGCGTTGCGCCGGGATCTTCTCCACGCTGCTGCTCGATCTTCCCGCCGCGCTGCGCGCCGACGCCGAGCGCGTGCGCGAGATCGTCGCCGCGCTGCACACCGGGGAGTGAACATGGCCGAGCATCTGCTCTTCTCCGTCGAGGACGGCGTCGGGATCATCACGCTCAACCGACCCGACCGCCTGAACGCGGTGACCTGGGACCTGGCGCGGGACCTCGTGGAGCTGCTTCGCGAGATCCGGACTCGCGACGAGGTGCGCACCCTCGTGCTGACCGGCAGCGGCCGCGCCTTCTGCTCGGGAGGCGATGCGGAGTGGCTCGCGGGCTCGGCCGAGCGCGGCATGCCCGGCCTCTCCGACGCGCCGTTGGAACGCTACCAGCGCAAGACGCCAGCCGGCCCGATCGCGGAGCTGGTGCGGATGATCGTCGAGGTGGAGAAGCCGGTGATCGCGGCGCTACACGGTCCGGTGATGGGTGTGGGGCTCGCGTTCGCGCTGGCCTGCGACCGCCGCTTCGCCGACCCGACGACGCGCATGTGCGCCGCCATGGTGCGACTCGGCTTCGCGCCCGATTGCGGGGTCACCTGGCTGCTGGCGCACGTGGTGCGCCTGCCAACCGCCCTGATGATGGTGACGACCGGCCGCATCCTCGAGTCGGACGCCTGCCTGCGCGAGGGCCTCGTGGACGAAGTGGTGGAGCCGGGGCAGGACCTCGCCGCGGCGCTCGCGTACGCGAAGGAGCTGGCCCACGGGCCGAGCGTCGCGATCGATCTGGCGCGCCGCTTCGTCTGGAAGTCGCTCACCGCGACGCTCGACGAGATGCTCGACTACGAGGCGGTCGCATCCACCATGTCGGCGCACACCGAGGATGCGCGCGAGGGAACCCGCGCATTCGTCGAGAAGCGCAAGCCCGAGTTCAAGGGCCGCTGAGAACGCCCGCGAGGGCGCCGAGCGCAGCCGCGACGCGGCCCGCAGCGGAAACCGCACTCCGCGCCGTCGGACCCGTCGTACACTGCGGAGATCGGGGCGATCTCGATCGCGGATCGGGCCGCCGGTTCCTCACGGCATCGCCCGCTCGCGTGCGCGCGCGAGATCCTCGGGCGTGTCCACGTCGCCGATCGGCTCGCCCGCGACGGACACCTCGTGCAGCCACTCCGGGTGCGCCGCGAAGAGCTGTCGTGCGCCGGTGTCGCCGCGCAGGGATTCGAGTTCGGGCCAGAGGCTGCGCGCCAGGAAGACCGGATGACCGGGCACGCGCCGGCCCGCCGCGTCGAGCCAGACCGGACGCGCAGCGGGCGCGCCGCTGACGGCAAGCGCCGCCCCGACGCGGTCGATGAGTTCGCTCGTCACGCCCGGCTGGTCGCCGAGCAGGACCGCCGCCCGCGTCGCGCGCGAATCGACTGCGCGCAGGCCGGCGCGCAGCGACGCGCTCTGGGCGGGTGCGTCGTCCGCGACGACGACCACGCGGGTCGGAACTCGAGGTGGCAGCACCAGCGCGCGGCGGATCGCGTCCTCCTCCGGACCCAGCACCAGCACGATCTCGTCGATGCTCGATGCCGCGGCGGCGTCGAGGACGTGCTGCAACAGGGGACGCCCGCCGAGCGCTTCGAGCGCCTTGCTGCGACCCATGCGCGTGGAGCGGCCCGCGGCGAGCACGATCGCGCTCGCGAATCCGCGCGGCTCGGATCCGCCGTGGATCGAACCGCTCCCCGCGCGGAGCGAGCTGCCGTCGCGTCCACACCGGACGGCCTGGATCTCGGCCAGAATGGCGAGCGCGATCTCTTGCGGTTCGCGGCCGCCGAGATCGAGGCCGATCGGCGCGTGGATGCGCGCGAGTTCGGCCCCGGACAGACCGACCTCGCGCAGTTGCGCCAGTCGCCGCGCGTGGGTGCGGCGGCTGCCGAGCGCGCCCACGTAGTACGCGGGCGAGCGCAACGCGAGGGTCAGCGTCGGCACGTCGAACTTAGGATCATGGGTGAGCACGACGACCGCACAGCCGGCGTCGAGGCCGGCGCGCTCGAGCGCGGCGTCGGGCCATTCGCGCAACACCTCGTGGGCGTCAGGCATCCGCTCGACGGTGGCGAAGGGGCTGCGCGGGTCCATGACCACCACGCGATGGCCGAGCGGCCGCGCCAGCTTGGCGAGCGCCGCGGCAATCTGCGTGGCGCCCGCGACGAAAAGGCGCCGTGGCAACGGGAACCCCTCGACGAACACCGTCGCCTCCGCGCCGCGCCACGGCAGGATCACGCAGCGACCACCGCCTGCGGCCAGCACGCCGCTCGCCTCGGCGGCGAGGCGCGCGTCGAGTTCCGGGTCGAGCGAGCCGACCACCGATCCGTCGCCGAGCACCGCGAGCGCGCGTCCGGCGAGCACGGCCGGCTCGACGCCCACTGCCAGCGCCGCCGTGCGGCCCTGCTCCACCGCAGCACGCACCGCCTCCCACGCCGGGGTCGCGGAAAAGGGCTCGATCAGCACCTCGATCGATCCGCCGCAGGAGAGTCCCACCGCGAAGGCCATCTCGTCGGAGATGCCGTAGCGGGCGAGCGCCGGCTTCCCCTCCGAAAGCACCTGG
>JAGSPS010000012.1 GCA_018262315.1 Deltaproteobacteria bacterium
GTGATCGGCTCCGGGCCGATCGTGATCGGCCAGGCCTGCGAGTTCGACTACTCGGGCACGCAGGCCTGCAAGGCGCTGCGCGAAGAGGGCTACCGCGTCGTACTGGTCAACTCGAATCCCGCGACGGTGATGACCGATCCCGAGACGGCGGATCGCACCTACATCGAGCCGATGACGGTCGAGAGCCTCGAGAAGATCATCGCGCGCGATCGGCCCGACGCGCTGCTCCCCACGATCGGCGGCCAGACGGCGCTGAACCTGGCGCTCGACCTGCACGAGGCCGGCGTGCTCGCGAAATACGGCGTCGAACTGATCGGCGCCCGCATCGACGCGATCAACAAGGCCGAAGACCGCCTGCTGTTCCGTGCGGCGATGGAGAAGATCGGACTCCGGGTGCCGCGCTCGGGCTACGTGCGTTCGGTCGAGGAAGCGCGCGCGCTGCTCCCGGTGGTGGGCCTGCCCGCGATCATCCGGCCGTCGTTCACGCTGGGCGGCGCGGGCGCCGGTATCGCCTACACCGACGAGGAGTTCGACCGGGTCGTGGACTGGGGCCTGCAGCAGTCGCCGCGCCACCAGATCCTGCTCGAGCAGAGCGTGCTCTACTGGAAGGAATTCGAACTCGAGGTGATGCGCGACACGGCGGACAACGTCGTGATCATCTGCTCGATCGAGAACTTCGATCCGATGGGCGTGCACACCGGCGACTCGATCACCGTGGCGCCCGCGCAGACGCTGACCGACAAGGAATACCAGGAGATGCGCACGGCGTCGCTCGCGATCATCCGCGAGATCGGCGTCGACACCGGCGGCTCGAACATCCAGTTCGCGGTGAACCCGAAAGACGGCGCGATCGTCGTGATCGAGATGAACCCACGGGTTTCGAGAAGCTCGGCGCTCGCCTCGAAAGCCACCGGCTTCCCGATCGCGAAGATCGCCGCGAAGCTGGCGGTGGGCTTCACGCTCGACGAGATCCCGAACGACATCACGAAGGAGACGCCGGCGTCGTTCGAGCCGACGATCGACTACGTCGTCACCAAGATTCCGCGCTTCACCTTCGAGAAGTTTCCGCAGGCGGACTCGACGCTCACCACGCAGATGAAGTCGGTGGGCGAGGTGATGGGGATCGGGCGCACCTTCAAGGAGAGCTTCCAGAAGGCGATCCGCTCGCTCGAGATCGGGCACGACGGTCTCGAGAGCCCCGTGGCGCCGGGCGGCGGCGACGTGGCGATCGACGCGCTCTGGGCGCAGATCGAAGTGCCGCGACCCGAGCGGCCCTGGGCGGTGGCGGAGGTGTTGCGGCGCGGCGTGAGTGTCGAGGAGATCTACGCGCGCTGCGGGATCGATCCGTGGTTCCTGCGCAACCTGCGGGAGATCGTCGAGACCGAGAAGGCGCTCGCGATGGCTTCGACGGAGGACGAGCGCCTGAGCTGGCTGCGGCCCGCGAAGCAGATGGGTTTCTCGGATCGCCGGCTCGCGGCGCTCTGGAACACCACCGAGCACAGCGTCCGCGCCCTTCGTCACGAGAGCGGCGTGCGGCCGGTCTACAAACGCGTCGACACCTGCGGCGCCGAGTTCGAGGCGAAGACGCCGTATCTCTACTCGACCTACGAGCAGGAGTGTGAGGCCGAGCCGACGCGTCGCCAGAAGATCATGATCCTCGGCGGCGGCCCGAACCGCATCGGGCAGGGCATCGAGTTCGACTACTGCTGCGTGCACGCGGTCTTCGCGCTGCGCGACGCCGGCTTCGAGACCATCATGGTCAACTGCAATCCCGAGACGGTCTCGACCGACTACGACACCAGCGATCGCCTCTACTTCGAGCCGCTCACGCTGGAAGACGTGCTGGAGATCGTCGCGCGCGAGAAGCCGCTCGGCGTGATCGTGCAGTTCGGCGGACAGACGCCGCTGCGCCTCGCGGTGCCGCTCGAGCGTGCGGGCGTGCCGATCCTCGGCACGCCGCCCGACGCGATCGACCGCGCCGAGGACCGCGAGCGCTTCGAAGCGGTGCTCGAAAAGCTGGGCCTCGCGCGGCCGCCGTCCGGCATCGCGCGCAGCGCGGACGAAGCCGAACGGGTCGCCGAGCGGATCGGCTATCCGGTGCTCGTGCGGCCGTCGTACGTGCTCGGCGGGCGTGCGATGATGATCGTCCACGAGGTCGGCGCGCTGCGCGAATACATGCGCGTCGCGGTGGATGCTTCGCCCGAACATCCGGTGCTGGTGGACCGCTTCCTCTCCGACGCCACCGAGGTCGACGTGGACGCGATCTGCGACGGCGAGCGCGTGGTGATCGGCGGCATCATGGAACACATCGAAGAGGCGGGCGTGCATTCGGGCGACAGCGCCTGCTCGATCCCGCCGTATTCCCTGGCGCCGGTGGTGACCGACGAGATCACGCGCGCCACCCGCGCGCTGGCGCTCGAGCTCGGCGTGCGCGGCCTGATGAACGTGCAGTTCGCCGTGAAGGACGACGCCGTCTACGTGCTGGAAGTGAACCCGCGCGCTTCGCGCACGGTGCCGTTCGTCTCGAAGGCGATCGGCGTGCCGCTGGCGAAGCTCGCGGCGCTGGTGATGGCCGGTCGCTCGCTCGAAGAACTCGGCTTCACGCGAGAACTGCGACCGCGGCACTTCTCGGTGAAGGAGGCGGTCTTCCCGTTCGTGAAGTTCCCGGGCGTCGACACGCTGCTCGGGCCGGAGATGAAGAGCACCGGCGAAGTGATGGGCATCGACTCCGAGTTCGGCCGCGCCTACGCGAAGGCGCAGATCGAAGCGGGCAACACGCTGCCGACCAGCGGCACAGTCCTGGTATCGGTACGCGCCGAAGATCGCGGCGCGATCGGGCAGAGCGTGCGCGAGCTGGCTCGCAGCGGCTTCCGGGTGCTCGCCACGCCGGGCACCGCCTCGCAACTCGAGTCGCTCGGGGTCGCGGTCGAGGTCGTGCCCAAAGTCGGGCGCGGCTCGCCGGACGTCGTGGACCGCATCGAGAAGGGCGAGGTCGACCTGGTGATCAACACGGTCGGCAACGTGCCGAAGGCCGCGCAGGACTCGATGTCGATGCGGCGCGCGGCGCTGATGCGCGGCGTACCGTACTTCACCACCGTGGCGGGCGTGCGCGCGGCCACCGGCGGAATCCGCGCGATGCAGGCCGAGTCGATCGGCGTGCGCTCGTTGCAGGAGATCCACGGCATCTGAAGCCGCCGGGAGGAATGGAGGCGAACTGAGCGTCTGTCCCTTCGCCACGGCGCTCGAAGCGATCCTCGCGCCGCTGCGCTTCGCGGCGAAGGACCACGGCGCGCTCGCGGATCGCGTGCGCGATCTCGAAGCGACGTTGCATACCGCTTGCGAGCGCGCGCTCGCGCTGCGCATCCCGCGGGACGTGCGTGGTGCGATCGAGGCCACCGCGCGCGCCTTCGCCGAGCCGCTGGACGCAAACGCGCGATCTCGCGAGGTCGCGGCGGCGCTCGCGCGGCTCGCGCCGTTCGCCGCGCCGGATTTCGCGGAGCAGGCGCTAGCGCGACCGGTGACGGCGCTCGTGGGGATCGGCCCGAAGCGCGCCGCGACGCTCGAGAAGCGCGGCCTCGCGACGATCACCGATCTGCTGTTCCGGCTGCCGTCGCGCTATGACGACCGGCGCAACCTCGTGCGCATCACCGACCTCGAGGTGGGTCGCCGCGCTACCTTCGCGGCGCAGGTGCGCACGGCGGAGTTCGCGGCGACGCGCGGGCGCGGCGGACGTTTCCGGCGCGTTCTGCACGCGCTGGTGTCGGACGAGACCGGCAGCATCGAACTCAAGTGGTTCCACGGTGGCGACGCGGTGCTGCCAGTGCTGACGAAGGGTCGCTCGGTGCTCGTCACCGGCGACGTGCGCCGCTACCGTTTCTCGAAGGAGCTGATGCACCCGGACGTGGAGGCGCTCGACGACGCGCCGGCCAGCGAAGCGGACGCGCTGCGCGCGGTGGCGTCGCTGCGGCAGATCGTCCCGGAGTACAGCGCGCCCGAAGGCGTGCCGCCCCGCACGCTGCGCCGGCTCGTGCAGAGCGCCGTCGCGGAGTACGCCGATCTCGTGGAGGGGCGGCTGCCCGCGGCGCTGGTTCGCGCTCGCAAGCTGCCGGGTGCTGCGGAAGCCCTGGCGGCGATCCACTTCCCGTCGCCGGACGCAGATCCCGAGGCGCTCGCGCAGCGCACCACGCTCGCCCACCAGCGCCTGGTGTTGGAAGAGTTGTACCTGCTGGAGCTCGGACTCGCGCTGCGCCGCGAGCGGCGCGAGCGGGAGCCAGGCGTCGCGGTCGCGAGTGGCCCGCGCGCGAAGGCGGCGCTGGATGCGTTGCCGTTCGCGCTGACCGCCGCGCAGCGCCGTGTCGTCGGCGAGATCCAGGCCGACCTCGCCCAGCCGCATCCGATGAACCGGCTGCTGCAGGGCGACGTCGGCAGCGGCAAGACCGCCGTTGCGTTCCTCGCCGCGATCGCGGTGGCGGAGGCGGGCCATCAGGTCGCGATGATGGCGCCCACCGAACTGCTCGCCGAACAGCACGAGCGCTCGCTGTGGCATCTCGCCGGCGCGGGCGGCGCGGCGACCGCTCTGCGTGTCGCACTGCTGACCGCGTCGGTGCCGCGTCGCGACGCGCAGGCGCGCCGCGCCGCGCTGCTCGCCGGCGAGATCGACCTCGTCGTGGGCACGCACGCGCTGGTGCAAGAAGAGGTGCGCTTCGCGTCGCTCGCGCTCGCGGTGATCGACGAGCAGCACCGCTTCGGCGTGCTCCAGCGCCAGGCGCTCGCCGGCAAAGGCCCGGGCGAGCGCTCGCCGCACGTGCTGGTGATGACCGCGACGCCGATCCCGCGCACGCTCGCGCTGACGCTCGCCGGCGAGCTCGACGTCTCGCTGCTCGACGAGCTGCCGCCGGGACGGAGCCCCATCACGACCGACGTGCTGCGCGAGGGCGAGGGCGCTCGCGCCGTCGACGCGATCCGCAGCGCGCTCGCGCGCGGCGAACAGGTCTACGTGGTGTATCCGCTGGTCGAGGAGTCGGAGCAGATCGACCTGCGCGCGGCGACCGAGATGTCGCAGCGCATCGCGCGCGCCTTCCCGGAGGCGAAGATCGACCTCGTGCACGGCCGTCTCGACGCGGACGCGCGCGGCGAGGCGATGCGGCGCTTCGAGTCGAACGAGACGCAGATCCTCGTCTGCACCACGGTGATCGAAGTGGGCGTCGACGTTCCGAACGCGACGCTGGTGGTCGTCGAGCACGCCGAGCGCTTCGGCCTCGCGCAGCTCCACCAGTTGCGCGGTCGCGTCGGTCGCGGCGAGCGGCCCGGCACCTGTCTGCTGGTCGCGCGCGGCGCGACGGCCGACTCGGAAGCGCGCCTGCGCGCGCTGCTCGACACCAGCGACGGCTTCGCGATCGCCGAAGCCGACCTGCGCATCCGCGGTCCCGGCGAGTTCCTCGGTACGCGCCAGCACGGTCGCCTGCCGGATCTGGTGATCGCAGATCTGGTGCGCGACGTCCGGCTGCTGCCCGTCGCGAGTCAGGCGGCGCTCGAAACGGTGCGCAGGGATCCCGGCCTCGCGCGCGATCCCGCGCTGCTGCGCGCCGTCGCGAAGCGCTGGGGCCCCAAACTCGCTCTCGCCGACGTGGCGTGAACGGCTCGTGCGTGGGTCCGATGCGGCGACGACTCGCCGTCCGCGCCGTTCGGGTAGAATCACAGTGTTGACGAGCAATTCTGCGTCCCTGGTGTATTTGCAGGTCGGGATCGGTGTGGTTGCAGCGGCTCTGCGTTCCGTACTCGAAGACGTCGGTGCCCCCGACGTGGCGAGCGCGTACCTCTTCGGGAGTGCAGCCGAGGGTCGCTCCCATCGAGAGAGCGACCTCGACATCGGCGTCTTGCTGAGCTGGAGCTCGCTGCCGCAGCGTTCGGACCGCTTCGAAGCCGGGATTCGACTCGCAGGACGACTGCAAGCGCTGCTCGCGCAGCCGGTCGATCTCGTCGTGCTGAACGACGTGCCGCCACTGTTCGGACGTCACGTGGTGACGGAGGGGAGGCGCTTGCTCCTGCGCAACGCCGGCTGCGACCACGATTTCGTACGAGACGTGCAGCTCCGCGCAGCCGATCTCGCCCCGTGGCTCGCTCGCATGCGGGCCCTGAAGCTCGAGTCGCTGCGCCGATGAGTCCGGTCGTCGAACGCCTGGCGGAGCTGCGCCGCCACCTCGACCACCTGCGGACGCTTCGCCCGCGCGTCTCGCGGGAAGCACTGGCGCGGGATCTCTCGCTCCACAACGACGTGCTGTTCTCGCTCTTCACGCTCTGCCAGCTCGTGATCGACATCGCCGGAGAACTCGCGGCTCGACGGGGCGATCGCTTCGAGGATTACGCGGACGCGATTCGTCAGCTCGAGCGCGATTCGCGCTTTCCGGCCGGCGTCGTGCGAGAGCTGGAACGGCTGCCCGGCTTCCGTAACATCTTGATCAGAGGGGGGGATGGCGATGGCGGAGATGCGAGGTCGATGGGCGCTCGTAACCGGCGCGTCGAGCGGACTCGGCGCCGACTTCGCGCGCGATCTGGCCGCGCGCGGTTGCAGACTCGTGCTGGTCGCGCGCCGCGAGGATCGCCTGAAGCAGCTCGCCGCAGAACTCGCGGGCACCGAGGCGCGCGTCGTCGCGCTCGACCTGCGCGCACCCGACGCGGCGACGACCCTGCACGAACGCCTGCACGCCGAGGGCATTGCCGTCGACGTGCTCGTCAACAACGCCGGCTTCGGCCTCTACGGCCCGTTCCTGGCGAGCGACTGGAGCCGTCAGCGCGACATGCTCGAACTCGACATCGTCGCGCTCACCCACCTGACCCACGTCTTCGTCCCGGACATGGCGGAGCGGGGCGCGGGCTGGGTGCTGCTCGTCGCGTCGATCGGCGCCTTCCAGCCGACACCGACCTACGCCACCTATTCGGCGGCGAAGAGCTACGTGCTCTCCTTCGGCGAAGCGCTCGCCGCCGAGCTGCGCCCGCGCGGCGTCCGCGTCTGCACCACCTGCCCCGGCGTCACCGCGACCGAGTTCCTCGCGGTCGCGGGGCAGAGACGCTCGCTGTATCAGCGCCTGTTCATGATGCAAAGCCCCGCGGTCGTGCGTTCGAGCGTGCGCGCACTGCTCGCCGGCCGCACCTCGGTGGTGCCGGGGATCGGCAACAAGGTCGCCGCGTTCTCGATGCGCTTCACGCCGCGGCGGCTGCAGGCGGCGATGGCGGCGAGCGCGATGACGATGGGGGCGGGGGACTGATCGCGTCAACGCTTTCGTGTGTCGACTGGACCGAGACGACGCGAGGGTTCTGCCCCTGCCCCCGCGGAGGCGCGGGTTGGTGCGGGAAGCGTGCGATGGGTCCCGGCCCGCGTTGGCGTCGACCGTGAGACCTCCACCAGGAGCTCCTCCGGTTCATCCGCGCCGAGCGGCGGCCGGTATCATCGAGCCCCGCATGGTCGAGGGCCGCAATCAACGGGCCGGCGTGCGGATCCCAGTCTCATCCAGCGGGGACGCCCCAGAAAGCCTTTTCCACGAGAGTGGAATCATGCTTCTCAATGCCGGCTTCATGCCCGTTCTCGAGGCGGCGTTTTGTTTTGTAAGTATCCAAGTGAATTGATGTTTTTGTCATCTAACTGGACCAGCGTACGGGCATGAAGATTGCACTTCTGCTAGCGCGGAAGGGTGTACCCGCGTACAGCGGGTATCTGTGGTGCCGCTGTGCCCTTCCAAGTAGGGGTGCCCCGGCAGTTTTCGTTTCTGGCTTCGGGGCGGTACGAGTCGAGCGGGACGTGGGTTCTTTGGGGGGAAGGGGAAAAGGAATGCGGATCACGGATCGTATTGGAATCGTCCTGGTCGCCGTCTCGGCGATCGCCCTCGCAGCGGGCACGGCGCAGGCGGTTCCGCAGTTGACACCGACAGCAACGACGCTCGCGCACACGGTGTTCTCGGGCGAGGCGGGTGTCGTCTGGACCACCGAGGGCCTGGGCGTCAACGGCCAGGTCGTCTACGACGGCATCTCGAGCCTCGCGATCGGCGGCCACATCACGACGTTGAACTCCTACGACTCCCTCAACGGAGCGTGCCCGACCGACGTCGGCTCGAACTGCTCCTTCGCCTACGGGACGCCTCTCGACTTCACCGTGCTCGCCGACTACATCGGTCACACCGTGACGCCCACCGGCGGCGGCTTCTACGACATCGTTCTCGACTTCCAGTCGACGGGCGGCAGCGACATCGTGTGGACGGACCCGGCCGACGGGAACAGCGTGATGCTCTCCGCGACCTGGACCGCGGGCAGCTTCATGGGCAGCCCGACGCCCGGCCTCCAGGTCGTCAGCACCTATTGCGATGGCATCGGCGGCTGCGGTGCTGCCGGCCTCACGGGTGACCCGCTCGCGATCGGCTTCGCGCTGCTCGACAACTCGACGCTCTACGCCGCCATGTTCGACAGCGATGGGAATCCGCTCACCAGCAACTCGATCATGCTCGACTTCAGCGAGCTCTTCGCCTTCGCCTCGGTCGCCGCGGGCGGCGACATCAACGCGATCGCCGCCTACCTGATCGCGACCAATACTCTGGCGGACTTCACGGGTGAGGGTCAGGGTCAGCTCTACCGCCTCGACACGGGTGAGTTCGTGATCCCGGAGCCTTCGACGGTACTGCTGCTCGGGTTCGGAATCGTCGGCTTCGGGGCGGTGCGACGAGGAAAGAAGCGCTAGTAGGCAAGGCGGCGCGCGCCACTGCCGGGATGGGGATGAAGGCGATGTTGAGATCGAGATCGGGAATTCGGAAAGGGTGCGGGGCTTGGCGCACCTGGTGCGTGGGGCTGCTGGCGGCGTTCTGGTTGCCGGCCGGAGCTTCGGCCACGGTCTTCTCCTTCGGGACGATCAACCCGACCGACGTGATCACGTCGCTCTCGTTCTCACCCAGTACGACCAAGACGAGCTTCGACCCCGTTAGCGGCGTGATGCACGTCGAGGCCTACCTTTCGCAGATCAATTTCTCGAATCGTCCCAACATCACGGGGATCGCGCCGAATACCGTTCTCCTCATGAGCGACGTCATGCTCATGGGACCCAGCTTCTCCGTGAGCACCTCCTCGGCGAACAATCCGCGTTCCACGTCGGCCACCTTCACGAACGGGCTCGTCGATCTCGGGATCTTCGACACCATCGCCGCGCTCGCGCTCATGGACACGGACTACGTCGGAAGCCTCGGATTCTCGGCCGCCGAGACCGGGCCGATTGCCTTCCCGCTGCCGATAACCGGGCAACTCTCGGCCGACCTCGACGTCTTGGCCACCAGCGACGCCGACTTCCTCAGCGCATTCGGCCCGATGGGCGAGATCAATGCGAACTTCTCGGGGTTCTTCTCCGATGGCGCGTCGGTGATGAGCAATCTCTGCAATCTGGTGAAGGCGGGTGGGGGGACGTACGGCTCGCAGGCCTGCGGACCTGGCTATGCCCTCGACGACTTCACGACGAACGCCGTCATCACGATCAACCCCGTGCCCGAACCGGGAACCGCATTTCTGATCGGGCTGGGTCTCGCGGGAGTAGCAGCTCTCAGACGGAAGTAGGATGCGCGCACGTCCGGGTCTTGCGGGCAGGCAGCTGTGGACGCGCCAGAACATCACCCTCGTCGCCATGCTTGCCGCGATCGGGATGGGTGCGACCTGCGAAAGCCAGCCCGCAGTGGTGGTGGTGCCGCCGACGGCCACGCTCACCGTGAACGGCATCCCCAGTGACATGAATCATCTGCTGGTGCTGCCGCCCACCGGCTTCGTCGTGAACGTCGCCTGGCAGCCAGGTGACTATCCGGTGGATACGGAGACCTTCCATTACGTCCGCGCTGAGCGCTGGGGCGCGGGCCCCGAGCCGTCGGTCGTCAGCGAACTGTCGGTGAACAGCGACGGCACGGGGAGCGCCGGCGTCTTCCAGGGACAGCTCGTGCCCGGCACCTACACGCTGCTGGCAGAAGTCGCCGACATCGGGGGGAACTACACCTTCGCCGAGCTCGCGGTCGCCGTGCGCAATTTCAGCAGCGCGGCGCCGATCGGAACCGGCCAGCAGATCTGGCTCGATTTCGAGTCCGACCGCGACGCCATTCCAGGCGCCGACTTTCCGGTGGATCTCGAGTTTTTTGGGCTCGGGAACGCCGCCGCCCCGCTGATCTCGAGCTGGGTGCTCGAAGAGGTCGAGACCGCCGTGGTGGCGCGGGTCCGAGAGGTCTACCAGACGCAGGCCACGAACGGGCTGCCGGGTGCGGACGGGGTGGAGGTCTCGTTCTCGAGCACGCAGCCCACCTGGGGCGACGTGACGCAGGTCTGCATCGGCGGCGAGGATCCGAGCGGTGGGATCACGATCGGGTCGATCCTCACCGACCTCAAGAACGCGAACCGCACGAGCGTCGAATGCGCCACGCTTCCGCCCACGGGCATCTTTCCGCGCGAGCTGCTGATCCTGGCCGGTGACGCCACCTTCCAGTCCGTGTTCAATCCCCTGATCCCGGGGGTCGGCGGCATTCCCGTGGGCGCTGATCCGATGGACGCGATCCTGCTCGAGCCGGGCTTCGATCCGGGCACGGCTTCGCCCGCTGGGCTCGCCCGCTATGAGCTGGTGCAGGCGGCGATCCAGGGATTTGCCGACATGCTCGGCTCGATCATCGCCCACGAGACAGGCCACGCCCTCGGTCTCGTCCCCCCCGGCGTGCCCGGCGGAGGACTCTTCGGCGGTGTAAGCGGCGCGGAGCTCAACCATGCGGTGACACCGGCTGGGGTGAGCTCCAGCGAGAACTTCCTGATGAATGCCGGGAATACCTTCACCTTCGCGCGCCTCGCGGGGCTGAACGGAAACCCCCTCCCGTACTTCCGTCCGATCGACTACGCCTACCTGCGCGACCGCGTGGTGATCGACTCGGCCGTGACGCTGCTCGTCTATCCGCCAGTCGCGAGTTCGATCACGCCCACCACGATCAACCCGTCGGGCTACACCCAGATCGTCGTGAATGGAACCGGATTCCGCCCGACGCCGGTGATCCGGCTCCTGAACGCGACCTACATCTACGGCGTGACCGGCGAGACGGTCGTCTCGTCGAGCGAGGTGAGGGGATGGGTCAACTGCGCCCAGATCCTGCCCGGGGTCTACGACGTCGAGCTCAAGAACCCCGACGGCCAGATCAGCGTGCTGCCCGCAGCGCTCACGGTGCCTTCGCTCTAGGCTTTCCCAGATCCCAGAAGAAGTGCTCGTTCGTGAGTTCGGGCGCCTCCTGCGGCACTTCTGCGGGCCGCAGCGTCTCGGGAACCTCGAGGCCTCCGCGCAGCCCGTTGGAGCTCGCTCGCGGCTCGGCGAGCGCGTCACCTTCCTGCTGCATCCCGAAGACACGGGCGCGTTTCTGGCGCGCCAGGGATTCGAGCGCTGCGAGCTGGCGCACGCGCGGATCTCCCTCGTGGGTTGGCGGTCGGCTCTCCTTCGCCGCGTGGCACCGAGGCGGAACGAGTCAGCCCCGCCGAATCCGCATCGCGTGGAACACCGACGGCACGTCGTGCCGACACTCCGCCAGCAGCAAGGTGATGCCGAGTTCGTCGATCGCGCACAGCATCTGGAACAGCGCCGCGACGCGGAACGGCCACGCGACGTCGAAGAGCAACAGCAGCGGCACACTGATTCCCATCGCCACCGCCCCGAGCTTCACCGACCAGGTGTGATAGCCCGGCATCGCTCGATACTTCGCACCCGCGATCGCTGTCGGCAGCAGCATGCAGACGAGCGCGACGAGTACGTAGATCGCCTCGCGCGCGAGGATCGCCGGCCAGAGCCACCACGCGGCGAGTGGCAGAGAGACCCAGAGCACGAAGTCGGCCCACTGGTCGAGCCTGGCACCGAAATCGGTCGCTTGGCCGAGTCGGCGCGCGAGGGCGCCGTCGAGCACGTCGGAGACGAGCGCGAGCGCTAAGCCGCCGAGGAAGAACTCCACCGCGCCGTGCCACGCGAGCGCAAGCAACAGCGGTACACACGCGATGCGGAATGCGCTCAGCAGATTCGGGAAGGGGAGATGCAAATCACGCAAGATCGCCGCCGCGCTCCTTCGTGCGTCGCGCGCGCAGCAGCAACACGCCCGGAATCGAGAGCACCAGCGCCTGCGCGAGTCCCGCGATCCAGCCGTGCCCGTTGGGCGAGACCTCGCTCCAGACGAGATGACTCGCCGCGACGTAGAACGCATAGGCTGCGGCGGAGGGAAGGATCCACGGGCGCTGGAACCAGAACCCGTAGGCGCCGGCGAGGAAGAGGATCCAGTGAAGCGGAGCGGTCAGCCGCGCGGCCGTGCCGTGCAGCTCGAAGCCGAACCAGACCTCGACGTCGCGCGCGGTGGGGACGAAGAGATCGCGGGGAACGAGGACGGCGACGGTGAGGAGGCAGAAGAGCGCGACCCCGGTCATCCAGCGCGGGCGCGCCTTGGGCGGAGTCGGTGTGTCGGTCATGGATTTCGCTCCGGGCGGATCGGGCGCGCGCTTTCTCGGTGCCGCCGGTTCCGACGGAAGAGACGTTGCACGATCTCCGGTCTCGGTGCCTGCGCCAGAGCGGGGGCGCTCTCCCCGAGCGTGCACGTCAGCGCGGCTTCGCCGCTGGGTGGTTGTCAACAGGCGGGAAGAACGGGACGCTCGGAGGCCGATGACGCCCACCGGAAACGAGCATCCCATCCAGCACGAGTTCCGCGAGGCGGGGGGAATACGCTTCCACCTCGCGACCTGCGGCGCGGGTGAGCGCCTCGCGCTCTGTCTGCACGGCTTTCCGGAGAGTTCGTACTCCTGGCGCCATCAGATGCCGCTGCTCGCCGAACTCGGCTACCGCGTGTGGGCGCCGGATCTGCGCGGCTACGGCGAGACGACGCGGCCGCCTCGCCTGCAGGACTACGCCATCGAGAAGCTGATGGCCGACGTCGCCGCGCTCATCGATGTCTCGGGATCCCGAGCCGTCACGTTGATCGCGCACGACTGGGGCGCGGTCATCGCCTGGCACGTCGCGATGCGCCGGATCCGTCCTCTCGAGCGGCTCGTGATCATGAACGCGCCGCACCCGGCGGCCGCCGCGGACGCGTTCCGCACCTGGAAGCAGCTGCGCCGCTCCTGGTACGCGTTCTTCTTCCAGCTCCCCTGGCTGCCCGAGCTTCTCTTGCGCGCCGGCGACTACCGCGCGATCGGCGAAGGCATGCGCCGCACCAGCGTGCATCCGGAGCGCTTTCCCGATGAGGCGCTCGCCGTGTTCCGGCAGGCGGCAGCCAGCCCCGGCGCGCTGACCGGCATGCTGAACTACTACCGCGCCTTCCTGCGTGGCGGTGGCGCCCTGCGCCAGGGCCGGCTCGGCAGCCCCGTGATCGACACGCCGACCCTGATGCTCTGGGGCGAGCAGGACGTCGCCCTGACCCTCGAGACGACGCAGGGAACCGACCGCTACGTCTCGGACCTGACCTTCCGCCGGCTTCCCGACGCCTCTCACTGGGTACAGCAGGACGACCCCGACACCGTGAACCGCATGCTGCGCGCGTGGCTCACCGGCGCAGAGGTCCCGCAGGCCTGACGCGGTACGCGGCTGGGGTATGTCTTCGCGCGCTGCGGAGCGCGGACCTGCTACGCGGCGCTCTCCAGATGGATCCCGCCGCTCAGACCGAGATCAGCATCCCGCCTTCGACCGGCATCACCACGCCCGTGACGAGATCGCTGCCGCAGATCAGTGACACGATCGCCGCCGACACATCTTCCGGTTCTGCGACGCGGCCGAGCGGCGACTTCGCCTCCATCGCCTTCTTGATCGGCTCGTAGGCAGCGCCGAGGCCGCCTTCGAGCCAGCGGCCGGTAATGAAGCCGGGCGCCACGGCGACGACCCGAATGCGTGGCGCCAGCACCCGCGCGAGCGTAATGGTGAGGCTGTTCATGCCGGCCTTCGACGCGCAGTACGGGATCGAAGAGCCGACACCCGCGATTCCGGCGACGCTCGAGACGTTCACGATCACGCCGGCGCCCGCGGCGTCCATCGGGGCCTTCACCGCGCGCGCCATCTGGAACGCGCCGATCAGGTTCACGCCGAGGAGGCGCGTCCAGTCGTCGGTGGTGATCGCGTCGAGATTCGCGTGCGGGACGAAGACGGTGACAGCGGCGCTCTGCACGAGCACGTCGACGCGGCCGAGTTCGCGCACCGTCGCGTCGACCAAGCCGCGGCAGGCGGCGTCGTCGGCGACATCGGCCTGGAAGGCGAGTGCGCGCACGCCGAGTTTCGCGACCTCCGCGGCCGTCGCCTCGGCCGCGTCCTTCGAGCGGCTGTAGTTCACCACCACCGCGCAGCCGCGCCGCGCCAGGTCGAACGCGGTCGCGCGACCCACGCCCGTCCCGCCGCCCGTGATGATCGCAACCCTGCCTTCGACTTCCATGGTGCTCCTTGTCAAGAAACGTGCCGGGCTCCTGTTGTCACTGTTGTCAAGTTATTCGGGCGGTATCGGGCGGCTCTTCGATCACCGGGTTTTCGAGGGTGCCGAGGCGGTCGATCTCGATGCGGACGCGGTCGCCGGCGACGAGCCACTTCGGTGGTTTCATTGCGCCGCCGACACCGGCGGGCGTGCCGGTCGAGATCACGTCGCCGACCTCGAGCGTGAAGGCGGTGGTCAGGTGCTCGATCTGGGCCCAGCAGTCGTGGATCAGCAGGCGCGTGTTCGCGTCCTGGCGCAGCTCGTCGTTGACCCAGGTGCGGATCGCGAGCACGTGCGGGTCGCCGACCTCGTCCGGCGTCACCAGCCAGGGGCCGAGCGGTCCGTGGCTGTCGAACGACTTGCCCATCGTCATCGTCGGCGTGCGGCGCTGCCAGTCGCGCACGGAGACGTCGTTGCAGATCGTGAATCCCGCCACCACTTCGTGCGCGCGCTCGCGCGGCACGTGGCGGCAGCGGCGCCCGATCACGAACGCCAGCTCGCCCTCGTAGTCCAAGCGGTTCGAGACACGCGGCACGTGGATCGGCTCGCCCGGACCGATCACGCAGGTCGACTGCTTGTTGAAGAAGATTGGCGCTTCGGTGGCTTGGTAGCCGGCGGGACGCGCCTCGGCAATGTGATCGGCGTAGTTGAGCCCGATCGCCAGGAACTTTGGCGGGCGGAGGATCGGCGCCGCGAGGCGCACCTCAGCAAGACGAATCCGCGCGAGCGTCGAGTGCTCGGCGCGGCGCGCCGCGCCGAGCGCGCCCGGACCGGCCTCCAGCAGCGCGAGCATGTTGCGCGGAAGTTCGGGCGCGGCTACTGCGAAGTCCACGACCTCGTCGCCGACGACGCAGCCGATCCGCGTCGCGCCATCGTGGTGGAAGCTGACGAGTTTCATTGGCGCGGCAGTATATCCCGGTGCCGGCGGGGTATGCTGCGCTGCGCGTGCGCGCCTGCGCCCGAGGTGGTGTTCCTGTTCGCGCGGGGTGACGCCGCCTGGATCACGAAAGGCGCCGTACTCCGGCTCTCGATGGCGGCTTGAGAGGCAGCGATGTCGCGTCGTCGCGATCCCGAGGGAGTCGGTGCTGCGCGGACCGTGCGGCAGCAGATGCGCGGCCTGCTGCTGCGCGAGGAACTCGCCTTCGACACGCTGCGCGCGCTGCTCGGCCTCTCGGTGCGCGATCTCGAGGACGAGCTGCTCCACGTTGCGCGTAGTGCGCGCAGTCGTGGCGAGCGACTGGTGGTGTCGCCGCCGAGCTGTCTCGCCTGCGGCCACCCGTTCCGCGACCGCGAGTCGCGTCACCTCCACGCTCCGGGCCGCTGCCCGGCGTGTCGCAGCGAGCGCATCCGCGACCCCTCCTTCCGCCTGCTCCCCCGGTGAGTTGTTGACTTGGGGACGTTCCTGAATTGAACAAAGTCAACGCGAGCAGGAGCATCCCCGAGTCAACGCGGGCAGGAACGTCCCCGGAATCGACAGCTAAACTGCGGCGGCGCGGGTTCGGAGGGGATGATGCGGGTCGTGGTGATCGGGGGTGGGGTCGCGGGACTGGCTGTGGCGCTGTCGTTGTCGCGGGCTGGCCATGCGGTGCAGATCCTCGAGCGCGACGCGACGCCGCTGCCGCCGAGTCCCGTCGAGGCCTTCGAGCGCTGGGAGCGCAACGGCGCGCCGCAGGTGTGGCACTCGCATGCGTTCCTCGCCCGGCTCCGAAATGGGCTGCTCGCGCGCGCCCCTGACGTGCTCGAGGCGCTCCACGCCCAGGGCGCCAATGACCTGCACTTCCGCGACTACCTGCCGCCGACGCTCGTCGATCGCCCGCCGGCTCCGGGCGACGACGAACTCACGCTCTTCGCGTGCCGGCGCATCACTTTCGAGTGGGTGCTGCGACAGCGCGTGCTCGCGAATCCCGACGTGTCGTGGCTCGGCGGCGCGGCCGTCGAGGGTCTCGTCGCCGCGCGCGACACAGCGCCGGGTATGCCCCGCGTCAGCGGCGTGCGCGCTCGCGTCGAGGGCCGTCCCCGGACGATCGAGGCCGACCTCGTCGTCGATGCGAGTGGCCGTCGCTCGCGGCTGCCGCGCTGGCTCGTCGAATTGGGTACGCCGGAAGTCGAGACGGAAGAGGAGGAGTGCGGAATCTTCTATTGCTCGCGCTTCTATCGGCTGCGGCCGGGCGCGCTGGCGCCAGCCGGACAGGGCGTCGTCGGCGCCGATCTCGGCTACATGAAGTTCGGCATCTTCCCGGGCGATTCGGGGATCTTCTCGATCACGCTCGCCGCGGCGCTCGACGACGATCCGCTGCGCGCGATCCTGCACGAGGGTCCCTTCGAAGCCGCCGCGCGCGCGCTACCCGCGACGCGCGAATGGATCGAGCCAGCGCGCTCGGAGCCGGTGACCAAGGTGCGCGCGATGGCAAAGCTGGTGAATCGCCGCCGCCGCTTCGTGCGCGACGGCGAGCCGCTCGCGCTCGGCGTCTTCGCGCTCGGCGACGCCGCGATCTGCAGCAATCCGCTCTACGGCCGCGGCTGCGCGCTCGCCTTTGTGCACGCCTGGGAGTTCGCAGACGCGCTGCGCGGGCACGCCGGCGATCTGCGCGGCATCGCGCTCGCCTTCGACGAGGCGACGCGCCGCGAGATCGAGCCGTGGTACCGCGCGGCGCGCGATCAGGACCGCGAGTCGCGCGCGATCTCGGCCGCGCAGGCGCGCGGGGAGTCGATCTCCGACGCGCTCAGTACGCAACCGGGCCAGCCCGTCGATCCCAAATCCTTCCTGCGGTCGGTGTTTCGCGACGGCTTGCTTCCGGCACTGCGCAGCGACATCCAGGTCGTGCGCGCGTTCATGCGCGCCTTCAACCTGCTCGTGCCGCCGGACGCCTTGATGAAGGATCCGGACGTAGTCTCGCGGGTGCTCGCCGCGTGGCGCGAGCGCGATCAGCGCGCGCCTGTCGAGATGCCGGGGCCCGAGCGCTCCGAGATGGTCGAGTTGCTGCAGCGGGCCGCATGATCGGGCTGGCAGTTTCGCAGCTCTCTCTCTAGGTTGTGCCGCCGGCGGACCCATCCCCAAAGGGATCCCGGCTCGTCCGACACCCAACGCTGCGCGGCAGCTGGCGCGCACGATCCGACCTTCGGGAGAGCGAACCGATGATGATCTTCATTTCCGCCGTCGCCGCGCTGGTGGCGCTCGGCACCGCGATGGTCCTCTACATGGGAGTTCGTTCGGCGCCGGCCACCGACCCGCGCGCGCTCGAAATCTCGGCCGCGATCGCCGAGGGCGCGGGAGCCTTCCTGAACCGCCAGTACCGCACTGTCGCAATGGTCGGTGCGCCGATCGCCGTGTTGCTGCTGATCGCGTTCGGCGTCTGGATGGCGGCAGGCTTCGTGGTCGGCGCGGTGGCGAGCGCCGCGGCCGGCATCATGGGCATGCGCGTCTCGGTGCAGGCGAACGTGCGCGTCGCCGAAGCCGCCAAGCAGGGCTTCCGTCCCGCGTTCGACCTGGCCTTCCGGGGCGGCGCCGTGACGGGTCTGATGGTCGTGGGTGCGGGGCTCTTTGCGCTCGCGCTGTTCGCCCAGCTGCTGATTCCCGACGACTTCGCGCAGCTCGGGCACGTGCAGTTGCAGGCGCTGATCGGACTCGGCTTCGGCGGCTCGCTGATCTCGGTGTTCGCGCGCCTCGGCGGCGGCATCTTCACCAAGGGCGCCGACGTCGGCGCCGACCTCGTCGGCAAGGTCGAAGCGAACATTCCCGAGGACGATCCGCGCAATCCGGCCGTGATCGCCGACAACGTCGGTGACAACGTCGGTGACTGCGCCGGGATGGCCGCCGACCTCTTCGAGACCTACGTGGTCACCGCGGTCGCCGCGATGCTGATCGCGCATCTGAGCTTCCCCGAGAGCAAGGCGATGTTCCTGTACCCGCTGGTGATCGGCGCGGTCGCGATCGTCGGGAGCATCCTCGCGTTGCGCTTCGTCGCGATCGACGAACCGGCCAGCGGCCAACGCCCCGCGGTAATGCGCGCGATGTACACCGGCCTCGGTGTCGCCACCGTGGCACTGCTCGTGCTGCTCGTCGTCGTGCACCTGCTGATCGACATCCCCGAGAAGACCGCCGCCGGCCTCGCGATCTCGGGCTGGGGACTGTGGTTCTGCGCCGCCATCGGCGGAATCGTGACTGCCGCGATGATGTGGATCACCGACGTCTACACCGGCGACGGCTCGCGCTTCGTGAAGCGCATCGCCGACGCCTCCGTCGGCGGTCACGCCACGAACATCATCAGCGGGCTCGCGGTCGGCATGCAGGCCACCGTGGCGCCGGTGCTGGTGATCGTCGCTGCGATGATCAGCTGCTACTGGCTCGCGGGCCTGTTCGGCGTCGCGACGGCCGCGATGTCGATGCTCTCGCTGGCCGGCATCGTGGTCGCGATCGACGCCTACGGTCCGATCACCGACAACGCCGGCGGCATCGCCGAGATGGCGAAGATGGGCGACGCGGTCCGCCAGGTGACCGACCCGCTCGACGCCTTCGGCAACACCACCAAGGCCGTCACCAAGGGCTACGCGATCGCGTCGGCCGGGCTCGCGGCGGTCGTGCTCTTCGCCACGTACATCCAAGACCTGCGCGCCCTCGCCGGCGTCGAGACCGGCTTCGACCTCTCCAGTACGTCCGTGCTCGCGGGTCTTTTCATCGGAGCGATGGTGCCGTTCCTGTTCGCGTCGCTGGCGATGGAAGCGGTGGGCGTCGCGGGTGGGAAGGTCGTCGAAGAAGTGCGGCGCCAGTTCCGCGAGATCCCGGGCCTGATGGAAGGCACCGGCAAGCCCGACTACCGCACCTGCGTGGACATCGT
>JAGSPS010000405.1 GCA_018262315.1 Deltaproteobacteria bacterium
CGAAGCTCCTCCGGCGATAGCGAAGCAAAAAGCGATATCGCTGCCAGATCGGCCGCAGTCGGACTGGTCATCTCGGCATTGTGCGCTCTAGCGAAACCCATCGGCGGACCCGCCCCGGCGAGCGTCACCCGCCTGCTCGACCGATCGCGCGAGCGGTTGCGCTACGACCACTGAAGTCTGATCACTGCGCGGCCCGGTGTCCACCGTGTCCGCGGGTTCGTGTGGTTCCACGGTCCGCGCCCGCCTCCGGAGATGCACGCCGGCGATGCGCGGAGCAGCAAGCCGCTTGTTCCGCATATATCCACGTACATCTGCGGCGCGGCGTTCACGAATTCGACCGCAGGAAACGGATAGCGCCCCTTCCCCCGCGGCGGTATCGTGCGCGCCATGAAAGCGCTCACGAACGATTCCATGTGGCAAGCCGTGCTCGCGCGCGATCCTGCCGCCGACGGCCGCTTTGTCGTCGCGGTGAAGACCACCGGAATCTACTGCCGGCCATCGTGTCCCGCCCGCCACGCGAAGCGCGGCAACGTCTCCTTCTATCCGACCACCGATGCCGCGCGTGCCGCCGGTTATCGAGCGTGCAAGCGCTGTCATCCCGACGCAGCGAGCAGGGACGCGGCGCTCACCACTGCGATCCGAGCCGCGTGCGCGCGCATCGACCGCGAAGGCGACGTGCCGCTCGCTGCGCTGGCTGCCGCAGCCGGCTACAGCGAAGCGCACTTCCAGAAGCGCTTCAAGCAGGTGGTCGGCGTTTCGCCCAAGCAATACGCCATCGAGCGTCGCCTCGCGCACGCCGATCGGCATCTCGAGAAAGGACGCACCGTGACCGAATCAATGCTCGACGCCGGCTTCGGCTCCGCCAGCCGCTTCTACGAATCCCGCCGCGGACGCGCCATCGCGCCGTCGCGCGCCAAGCGGGGCGGCGCGGGTCTCGCGATCCGCTACGTGGTCGTCGCCAGCGAACTCGGCCCGATGCTCGTTGCTGCGACCGAACGCGGCATCTGCGCGATCGAGTTCGGGGAGACCGCGGTCGCGCTCGATCGGCTGGTACGTGAACGCTATGCACGCGCCGAGTTGCGGGCTGACGATCGCGCCCTCGCCCGCTGGGCAAAGTCCGTCGCCTCCCTCGTCGCCCAGCCGGGCACTGCGCCCGACCTGCCGCTCGATGTACAGGGGACGAGCTTCCAGCGCCGCGTATGGAAGGCGCTGCAATCGCTTCCCGCGGGCTCGACGAGCACGTACTCGGCCCTCGCCGTGCGCATCGGGCATCCGACGGCGGTTCGCGCGGTCGCGCGCGCCTGCGCCACGAATCCGGCAGCGATCGTCATCCCCTGCCACCGGGTGGTGGCCAAGGACGGCAGCCTGGCCGGCTACCGCTGGGGGCTCGAGCGCAAGGCGGCTCTTATGGCGAACGAGGCGAGCGCCGCGACCCGAAAGCGCGCGAGTGCGCGGCGCTGACTGGGCCCGGCTCGTCGCACTCGCGGCGATCTGGGGAGGCTCGTTCGTCTTCATGCGCGTGGTCGCGCCCGCGATCGGACCGGTCGCGACGGCGCAGGGGCGAGTCCTCCTCGGGGGCGCCGCACTCGGCCTCTGGTTCGCACTCACCGGGCTGGCGTTCGACTGGCGGCGCTGGTGGCGCGAGTACCTCGCGATCGGCGTCGCGAACAGCGCCGTCCCGTTCCTGCTGTTCTCGTTTGCCGCGCTTGCAGCTCCCGCCTCGCATCTTGCGATCGTCAACGCGCTCACGCCGGTCTTCGGAGCGATCGTCGCGGCTATTTGGCTTGGCGAGCGGCTCCAGCCGACCCAGGCCATCGGCATGACCCTTGCGTTCGCCGGCGTGGCGATCGTCGCATTGCGAGGCGCAGCGCAGGAAGGAGGTGCGTGGTGGGCGTACCTGGCCGGCGCGTGCGCTGCCGCCTGCTACGCTTTCGCCGGCGTGTACATCAAGCGCCACGCCGCGTCGGCCAGCCCGAAGGCCATCGCGGCCGCGTCCCAGCTCTCGGCGGCCGTGGTGCTCGCGCCGCTCCTCGTCGTCGCGCCGCCCCGCGGCCCGATCGAAGCAACCGTCGCCGCGAACCTCCTCGCCCTCGGCGTGGTCGCGAGCGGCATCGCTCTCCTGCTCTACTACCGGCTGATCGCCGACATCGGCCCGACTCGCGCGATGACCGTGACGTTCCTGATCCCGGTGTTCGGCATGCTCCGGGGTGCGCTCTTCATCGACGAGCGCCTCACCGTGGGGACGCTGGGGGGCGCCGCGCTGGTGCTGGCGGGAACCGCGCTCGTCGTGCGCGGCAAGCGTCCCGCGCAGACCCCGTAGGATCGACCGCCGATGCGTTCAGGCGGCCTGCCGGCACCGCCCCGGCAGCACGCCGCGCAGCTCGGCGTGGGCGCGACGGAGCGTCTCCTCGGTCGTCTCCCAATCGATGCAGGCGTCGGTGACCGACACGCCGTATGCGAGCTTCGAGAGATCGTCGGGAATCGCCTGACTGCCGGCGTGCAGATGGCTTTCCAGCATCAGGCCGACGATCGACTGATTGCCTTCGATGATCTGGTGCACGCAGTCGTGGAAGACGAGCGGCTGGAGCGACGGGTCTTTCAGCGAGTTCGAGTGCGAGCAGTCCACCACGATGTTCGGAGCGAGCTTCGCCTTCTTCAGCGCCGCCTCGGCGAGGCGCACGCTCACGGTGTCGTAGTTCGGCCGTCCGCCGCCGCCGCGCAGCACGATGTGGCCGTAGGCGTTGCCGCGCGTGCG
>JAGSPS010000406.1 GCA_018262315.1 Deltaproteobacteria bacterium
TTGGCGGGGATGTTCACCATCTCGCCGGTCTTCGGGTTCCGACCGTCGCGCGCCTCGCGCACCTTGACCTGAAACGAGCCGAAGCCGCGGATCTCGATGCGTTCGCCGCGCCGGAGCGCGTCGGTCATCGCGTCGAAGATCGTGTTCACGACGACCTCGGTGTCCTTCTTCGAGATGTGCGGCGTCTTCTCCGCCACCGACTCGATGAGCCCGCTCTTCGTCATCGCGCCCCTACCCCCAGGCGTTCGGGGCGGCCGCGCCCTGCCGAGCGCGGCCGCCGCGGACCTTGATCATTCGCTGTCGGGCTGTCCCGCCTTGCGCAGCTTCTCGGCGAGCAGGTCGCCGAGCGTCGAGCGCTGGGTGCGAGATTGCTGCGCGGCCAGATCGCTCAGCGCCTGGCGCTGTTGCTGGTCGTGCACCGCCTTGATCGACAGCGAGATCTTCTGCTCGCCCGGATCGACGCGCGTGACGAGAGCCTTCACGCGATCGCCCGGGTTCACCACGTCGGACGGCTTGGCAACCGGCTCCGGAGACAGCTCCGAGGTGTAGATCAGACCCTCGATGCCGCCCTCGAGCCGCACGAACGCGCCGAAGTCGGTGACGCTCGTGACCTCGCCCTCGATCTCCGTACCCAGCGGGTACGTCCTCTGGATGTCGTCCCAGGGGTTGGGCGTGAGCTGCTTGATGCCGAGCGAGAACTTCTCGTTCTCCTTGTCGATCTTCAGCACGATGGCGTCGAGTTCGTCGCCCTTCTTGAACTTCTCGCCCGGGTGCTTGATCTGCTCGGTCCACGAAATGTCGGAGACGTGCACGAGACCGTCGATCCCCTCTTCGAGCCCGATGAAGAGCCCGAAGTTGGTGATGTTGCGGACCACGCCGCGCACCCGCGTGGAGACCGGGTACTTCTCTTCGATCAGGCTCCAGGGGTTGGGCTCGATCTGCTTCATGCCCAGCGAGATCTTGCGGCTGACTTCGTCGATGTCGAGGACGATCGCGTCCACCATGTCGCCGGCCGTGACGACCTTCGACGGGTGTTTGACGCGCTTGGTCCACGACATCTCCGAAACGTGCACGAGGCCCTCGATGCCCGCTTCGAGTTCGAGGAACGCGCCGTAGTCGGCGAGCGAAACCACCTTGCCACGCACGCGCTTCCCGATCGGGTACTTGTGCGCCGCGTCGACCCAGGGATCCGGCTGGATCTGTTTGAGGCCGAGCGAAACGCGCTCGGACTCGGGGTCGAACTTGAGCACCTTGACCTTGATCTGGTCCCCGACCTGGAAGATCTCGCTCGGGTGGTTGACACGGCCCCACGACATGTCGGTCACATGGAGCAGTCCGTCGATGCCGCCCAGGTCGATGAACGCGCCGTAGTCGGTCAGGTTCTTGATCACACCGTCCACGATCTGCCCGACCTCGAGGGTCGTGAGCGTCTCGGTGCGCTGGCGCGCGCGTTCCTTCTCGAGCAGCGCCCGGCGCGACAGCACGATGTTGCCGCGCCGCTTGTTGAACTTGATCACCTTGAAGGCCAGCCGTTCCCCGATCAGCGCTTCGAGGTTGCGCACCGGTCGCAGGTCGACCTGGGAGCCCGGCAGGAACGCCTTCACGCCGATGTCGACGGAGAGACCGCCCTTCACGCGCGAGACGACGTGCCCCTCGACCGACTCGTCCGCCTCGTAGGCGCGGCTGATCTCGTCCCAGATCTTCAGGCGGTCCGCCTTCTCCTTGGAAAGCGCGATGCGGCCGTCCGCGTCCTCGACTTCCTCGATCAACACGTCGAGGACGTCGCCGGGCTTGACGAGAACCTTCCCGTTGTCGTCCATCAACTCCCAGAGCGGGATCAAGCCCTCGGACTTGAAACCGACGTCCACGTGGACGTTTTCGCCGTCGATCCCGAGGACGGTGCCGCGTACGACCTCGCCCTCTTTCATGGCTCGCTCACTGGAGGCGAAGAGCTCGGCGAAGCTCCCCCCGGTGGTTTGTGTGGTTTGCGGATCGGTCATGCGGTTGTTCGATGCTCCCTTGGCCGTGCGCTAGGCCCGGCCGGGTTTCCGGGTTTTCGCCCCCGCCGCGAAGCCACCTGGCGTCGCGGCCGCTGCGCCCGCTGCTTTCAGCGGGCTGGGCGAGCTTCGTTCGTTCTCGGTCGTAGCTGCGCCGAGGTGCGCGCGCGCCTCGGCGATCCAACGGTCCATCGTGTCGACGTCACCGGACTCGAGTACTCGCGCTAGTTCCCCGAGCCGCTCCGTGACACGGGCGAGCGGTCCCGCGACCGCCTTGCGATTTGCGACGAGGATCTCCGCCCACAACTCCGGATCACTGCGGGCGATTCGCGTGAAATCCCGAAAACCGGTACCCGCCAACTCGCGTGCGCTCGGCGGTGCGTCTCCGAGGGCCCGCCCGAAGGCGAAGGCGAGAGCATGGGGAACGTGACTCATCCACGCCACCTCACAATCGTGCGTGGTCGGATTGCGCCGCACGACCCGCGCCCCGAGCGCGCTCCAGAAGGCCTCGATGCGCGCCACCGCCGCCGCGGAATCGCCGGGCGCCGGCGTGATCACGCAGGTCGCGCCCTCGAAGAGATCGGTGCGGGCATGCTCGGGGCCCTTCTCGTGGCTGCCCGCCATCGGATGCGAGCCGATGTAGGCCACCCCGGGCGGCACCAGACCGGGCAGCGTCTCGGCGAGGATCGACTTCACGCTGCCGACGTCGGTCACGAGCGCGTCGCGACACAAGCCCGCC
>JAGSPS010000407.1 GCA_018262315.1 Deltaproteobacteria bacterium
GCATTCGCCGCGGTGTCGCAGCCCGCGGCGCTCGAAAACGAGAAGGCGCGCTTCCTCGGCAAGTCGGGCGCGATCACCGAGCGCCTGAAGGCCCTCGGCAAGCTCGCGCCCGAGGAAAAGCGCGCGCAGGGCGCGCGCATCAACGCCGCCAAGGAAGCCATCGAGCGGCTGCTCGCGGAGCGGCGCCAGGCGCTGGCCGACGCCCAGCTGGCCGAGCGGCTGGCGGCCGAGTCGATCGACGTCACGCTGCCCGGGCGCCGGCGCGGCCCCGGCGGGATCCATCCCGTGGCCCGCACCTGGATCCGCATCGAGGAGATCTTCCACTCGATCGGCTTCGACGTCGCCGACGGTCCCGAGATCGAGAACGACTGGTACAACTTCACGGCGCTGAACAGCCCCGAGAACCACCCGGCGCGGTCGATGCAGGACACGTTCTACGTCGACGCGAACGACGCGCACGGCAAGCCGCTGCTGCTGCGCACGCACACGAGCCCGATGCAGGTGCGCTACGCGCGCATGCACGCGCCGCCGATCAAGGTGATCGCGCTCGGGCGGACCTACCGGGTCGACAGCGACGCGACCCACTCGCCGATGTTCCACCAGGTCGAGGGCCTGTGGATCGACGAGAACATCAGCTTCGCCGACCTGAAGGCGGTCTACACGGACTTCCTGCGCTGCTTCTTCGAGACCGATGATCTCGTCGTCCGCTTCCGGCCGTCGTACTTCCCGTTCACCGAGCCGTCGGCCGAGATCGACATGATGTTCACCAGCGGACCGGGGAAGGGCAAGTGGCTCGAGATCTCGGGCTCCGGGCAGGTGCATCCCAACGTGGTGCGCAACTTCGGGCTCGATCCCGAGCGCTACATCGGCTTCGCATTCGGTTCGGGCATCGAGCGGCTGGCGATGCTGCGCTATGGCATCGACGACCTGCGGATCTTCTTCGAAGGCGATCTGCGCTTCCTGAAGCAGTTCAACTAGGGCGCGGGGACGAACATGCAATTCTCGGAACAGTGGCTGCGCCACTATGCGAACCCGGCGATCGGCAGCGATGAGCTCGCGCATCGCCTGACGATGAGCGGACTCGAGGTGGAAGAGTCGGTGCCGGTGGCGCCGCCGTTCACCGGGATCGTCGTGGCCCACGTGCTCTCGGTGGCGAAGCACCCGAACGCGGACAAGCTGACCGTGTGCGAGGTGGACGCCGGCACGGGCGCGAAGCTCAGCATCGTGTGCGGCGCGCCCAACGTCGCCGCCGGTCTCCGCGTGCCGTGCGCGCTCGAAGGCGCGGTGCTGCCGGGCGACTTCCGCATCAAGCGCACGACGATGCGCGGCGTCGAGTCGCAAGGGATGCTGTGCTCGGCGCGCGAACTCGGGCTGTCGGAGGACCACAGCGGCCTGATGATCCTCGATGCCGACGCTCCCATCGGGCAGGACATCCGGGCGGCGCTCGACCTCGACGACCGCAAGCTGACGATCAAGCTGACGCCGAACCGGGCGGATTGCCTGAGCGTGGTCGGCGTCGCGCGCGAAGTGGCCGCGATCACGGGGGCGGCGCTGAAGCTGCCGTCGTTCGACCCGGTTGCCCCGCAGATCGACGATCGCCTGCAGGTGCGCGTCGAGGCGCCCGACCTGTGCGGCCGCTTCTCCGGGCGCGTGATCCGCGGCGTCGATGCGCGCGCGCCGACGCCGGACTGGATGAAGCAGCGCCTCGAGCGCAGCGGCCAGCGGCCGATCTCCGCGCTGGTCGACATCTCCAACTACGTGATGCTGGAGCTCGGGCGTCCGTCCCACGTGTTCGACCTCGACAAGGTGAAGGGCGCGCTGACGGTCCGGTGGGGCCGCGCCGGCGAGCAGCTGGTGCTGCTGAACGGGCAGACGGTGGAGGTCGACGCCGGCGTTGGCGTGATCTGCGACGACGCCGGCGTGGAGGCGCTGGCCGGCATCATGGGGGGCGACGCCACCGCCGTGTCGCTCGACACGCGCAACGTGTACGTCGAGGCCGCGTTCTGGTGGCCCGACTCGATCCGCGGCCGCTCGCGTCGTTACAACTTCTCGACCGACGCGGCGCACCGCTTCGAGCGCGGCGTGGACTTCGCGACGACCGTCGACCACATCGAGTACATCACGCGCCTGATCCTCGACATCTGCGGCGGGCAGCCAGGCGCGGTGGACGACACCGTGCTCGCCCTGCCCGAGCGCGCGCCGGTGACGATGCGGGTCGAACGCTGCCGCCGGGTGCTCGGCATCCCGATCGAGGCGACGGACATGGCCGACGCGTTCCAGCGGCTGGGCCTCGCTTTCGAAGCGCACTCCGACCGTTTCGTCGTCACGCCGCCGTCCTACCGCTTCGACCTCGAGATCGAGGAGGACCTCATCGAGGAAGTCGCGCGCCTGTTCGGTTTCGAGCGCATCCCGGCCGACCCGCCGCGCGCCGCGGCGCAGATGCGGATGCGGCGCGAAGAACAGCGCTCCATGCACGACGTGCGGCGGGCGCTCGCGCGCGACGGCTACCAGGAGCTGGTGAATTACTCGTTCGTCGACGCGGCGTGGGAACAGGACTTTGCGGGCAACCCGGACCCGATCCGCGTTCTCAACCCCATCGCCAGCCAGATGTCCGTGATGCGGTCGACGCTGCTCGGCGGCCTGGTCGCCAGCCTCGGCTACAACCTGAACCGCAAGCAGAACCGCGCGCGCCTCTTCGAAGTGGGCCGGGTGTTCCTGCGCGATCCCGAGGTGCCG
>JAGSPS010000408.1 GCA_018262315.1 Deltaproteobacteria bacterium
CAGGCCGTGAGCAAGCAGAAGGCGCACGCGGCGACGATGAAGGAAGTGAAGTTACGGCCGCGCACCGACGAGCACGACCTCGACTTCAAGTTGAAGAACGCGCGCCGGTTCCTGGTCGAGGGGGACAAGGTCAAAGTGACGTTGATGTTCCGCGGGCGCGAGATCGTCCACACCTCGATCGGGCGCGAGCAACTCGATCGCGTCAAGGAGATGCTCGCGGACATTGCGGCCGTCGAGAACCCGCCCCGCATGGACGGCCGCTTCATGTCGATGATCCTCGTGCCCAACCGGGAAGCCATCCAGCGACTCGAACGGGCGCGCGCGCAGCAGGAGAAGGCGGAGGCGGCAATGGACAGCGGCGCGGCAGGCGTCCAGCAGGCCGGGTCGGATGCCCCGCCGGCCGGGACGCACACCGAGCCGGCAGAGACGGGGGACGAAATTCCCCCCACAGGAGAGAGTTGATGCCCAAGATGAAGACCCATCGCGGTGCGGCGAAGCGCTTCACGCGCACCGGCACCGGCAAGATCATGCGCTCGCATGAGAGCAAGCGGCACATCCTCACCAAGAAGAGTGCGAAGCAAAAGCGACGCCTCTCGGGGAGGGTGGAGGTGTCGCACGGGGACCGTATGCGATTGGAGCAGATGCTGCCCTGAGTGAAGGGCGCACAGAAGGAGGGAGATCATGCCCCGAGTCAAACGAGGCGTAACCAAGAAGAGCCGCCATCGGCGAATTCTGAAAGAGGCCGAGGGTTATTTCGGCTCTCGTCATCGACTGGTGCGCGTCGCGCGCGAGACGGTCGAGCGCGCCTGGCGTTACGCCTATCGCGATCGCCGCCAACGCAAGCGCGATTTCCGCAGCCTGTGGATCGCCCGCATCAATGCCGCTGCGCGCCTGCACGAGCTGTCCTACAGCCAGCTCATCAACGGGCTCAACAAGGCCGGCATCGAGATCGACCGCAAGAACCTGGCCGACCTTGCGGCTGCGGATCCGCAGGCGTTCGGGGAGCTGGTGGCGCGCGCCAAAGCGCAGCTCGCGTAGCGGGCTGGAAGTCGCGGTGGCGGGGGAGCAGCCGAGCCTCGCGGTGATCGAGGAGGAAGCGCGCCTGGCGATTGCCGAGGCGCGGAGCCTTCCCGCGCTTGCCGAAGTTCGCGCGCGCTTCCTCGGCAAGAAGGGCTCCGTCGGGGCGGTGCTGCGCGGGATCGGCGCGCTCGCGGCGGACGAACGCGCACGCGTCGGCGAAGCGGCAAACGTCGCCAAGGATCGCATCGAAGCCCTCGTGGCCGAGCGCCGCGCCGCGCTCGAAGCCGGCGCCCGCGATCACGAGCTGTCGGCGCGACGCCTCGACGTGTCGCTGCCGGGCGTTCGGGCCCCGCGCGGCCACCTGCACCCGATCACGCAGATCGAGCGCGACATCGTCGCTTTCTTCACCGGGCTCGGCTTTGCGGTCGAAGAGGGTCCCGAGGTCGAGACCCAGTGGAACAACTTCGAAGCCCTCAACATCCCGCCCGACCACCCGGCGCGCGACATGCAGGCGACGTTCTTCGTGGACGGCGGGCACGTGCTGCGCACGCACACCTCGCCGGTGCAGATCCGGGCGATGACGGGCCGCCAGCCGCCGTTCCGCTTCATCGTGCCGGGGCGCGTGTACCGCAACGACCGCTCGCCGCGGCACTCGCCGATGTTCCACCAGGTGGAGGGGTTCATGGTGGACGAGCGCGTCTCGTTCGCCGACCTGAAGGGCGTGCTCTACGCCTTCCAGCGCCACATGATGGGCGCCGACGTAGAGCTGCGTTTCCGCGCCTCGTACTTCCCGTTCACCGAGCCGTCGGCGGAACTCGACTACCGCTGCCTGCTCTGCTCGGGCGCCGGCTGCGCCACCTGCTCTCAATCGGGATGGATCGAGGCGGGAGGCTGCGGAATGATCCACCCCGTCGTGCTCGCCAACTGCGGGCTCGACCCCGAGCGCTTCCAGGGCTTCGCCTTCGGCATGACACTCGACCGCGCGGCCATGCTGCGCTTCGGCGTCCCGAACATCCACCTGCTCTTCGAGGGCGACCTGCGCGTCCTCGGGCAGATCTGATGCGTGTCCCGCTGCGCTGGCTCGCCGAGTTCGTCGACGTGCCGGCGGCCGATGCGATCGCGGCGGCGCTCACCCAGGGTGGACTCGAAGTCGAGAGCACCCTGCGCCTCGGCCCCGATCTTTCGGGCGTGCGCGTCGGACACGTGCTCGCGCGCGCGCAGCACCCGAACGCCGATCGGCTCTCGCTGTGCCGCGTCGACATCGGCAGCGGTGAACCGGTGGAGATCGTATGCGGCGCGCCGAACGTCGCGGCCGGGCAGAAGGTCGCGGTGGTGTCGCCTGGCTCGAAGTTGCCCGACGGCAAGAAGCTCGAGAAGGCAAAGATCCGCGGGGTCGTCTCGCACGGCATGATCTGTTCGGCGAAGGAGCTCGGCATCGCCGAAGCGAGCGACGGGATTCTGGTGCTCGACGCGAGCGCAAAGGTCGGTGCACCGCTCGGCGAGGTGCTCGCGACGGGCGACTCGGTGCTCGAGATCGCGCTCACGCCGAACCGCGGCGACTGCGCGTCGATGCTCGGCATCGCGCGCGAGGTACGCGCCCACTTCGGCGGCGCGGTGCGCCTGCCGCCCTTCCTGCCCGACGAGGAGGGAGAACCGGCCGCCTCGACCGTGCGCGTCCAGATCGAGGACCCGGACGGCTGCCCGCGCTACTGCGCGACTCGAAGCGGCTGGCATGCGCGCGATCAACGTCGTCGTCGACGTGACGAACCTCGTGCTGCTCGAATTCGGCCAGCCGCTGCACGCGTTCGACGCTGCGACGCTGCGCGGTGGTGTGGTCCACGTGCGGCGCGCGCGCGCCGATGAGAAGATCGCGACACTCGACGGCGCCACGCGCGCGCTGCAGAGCGAAGATCTCGTGATCGCCGACGCCGAGCGCGCCATCGCGATTGCGGGTGTGATGGGCGGGGCGGAGACCGAAGTCGGCGCGCGCACCACCGACGTGCTGCTCGAGAGCGCGCACTTCGAAGCCGTGCGCGTGCGGCGTACCGCGCGCCGTCTCGGCCTCAGCAGCGAGGCGTCCTATCGCTTCGAACGCGAGATCGACCGCGACGGCTTGCGCCGCGCGATCGACCGCGCGGCGCACCTGCTGGCGGAACTGGCGGGCGGCAGCGTCGCGCCGGGCGTGGTGGAGGCGACCGGCCGCGCGCCGTCCGCGGTCGCCGAGATCGCACTCGATCCGGAGCGCGTGAATCGCCTGCTCGGCACCCACTTCGATCGCGCCGCGATCGCCGCACTGCTCGCGCGCGTCGACGTCGTCGATGTGGACGCCGGCTCGGGGCCGCTCCTCTGCCGGGTGCCCAGTTGGCGCAATGACCTGCGGCGCGGCGTCGACCTCGTCGAAGAGGTGGCGCGCATCCACGGCTACGACCATCTGCCCACGACGCTCCCGATCGCGCTCCTCGGCCCGGTTGCGGTGTCGCGCGGGCGCAGCGTGGTCGAGGGCGCGCGCAATGCGCTGTGCGCGGCGGGCTTCGTCGAGTGCATGACGCTGCCGTTCGCGAGCGCAGCGGACCTGGATCGCATCGGGCTTCCCGAGGACGACGCGCGGCGTCGCGTCGTGCACCTGCAGAACCCGCTCACCGACGAGGAGTCCAACCTCCGGTCCACGCTCGTGCCGTCGCTGCTCGCCGTCGCGCGCACCAACCGCAGCCGGCAGGTCGAGCGCGTCCGCGCCTTCGAGGTGGGGCGGGTGTTCGCAGCGGTTGCGAGCGACGAGTTGCCGGGCGAGACGCTCCATGTCGCCGGTGTCGTGATGCGCGGTGAAGGCGGCCTGTGGGCGGCGCCCACGCCGCCGCCGCTCTTCTTCGACGCGAAGGGCGCGGTCGAGCGGTTGTTCGAGGATCTCGGCCTCGCGGCGAGCTTCTCCGCCGATGCGGACGAACCGTTCCTGCATCCCGGTGCGAGCGCCGCGATCGCGCTCGACGGCCGGCGGGTCGGCGTCGTCGGCGAACTGCACCCCGAGACGGCGGCGCGCTTCGAAATCGACGCGTCCTGCGCGATCTTCGCACTCGATCTCGATGCGATTGCGGCCACGTCGCCTGCGCCCGTGAAGTACCGCGAAGTGTCGCGCCAGCCGAGTGTCCGACGCGATCTCGCGGTGCTGCTGTCGCGCGACGAGCCGGCGCGCGGCGTGCTGGACGCGATCCGCGGCACGGCAGGACCGCATCTCGTGGCCGCCGAGATCTTCGATCGCTACGAAGGAACCGGTGTCCCGGAAGGTCGCGTGAGCGTGGCCTTCCGTCTCGTCTTCCAGCGCCCCGACCGGACCCTGCTCGACGCCGAGGTCGCGCGTGCGACCGAACGCGTCGTGCGCATGCTCGCCGACCGCTTCGGCGGCGAGCTGCGGCAGGGAACCGGCGAGGCCAACCCAGTGGGGGGGTGATCGCGTGGGAGGTCGCACCATGACCAAGGCCGAGATCGTCGAGCAGATCTACGA
>JAGSPS010000157.1 GCA_018262315.1 Deltaproteobacteria bacterium
TCCTCGCTCCCCGGCCGTTGAAGACCCAGCCGCAATCGCGCTCGTGCCCGCGCGACACGCGTCTTCACGGTTCCTTCGGGCACCTGGAGCTGCTCCGCGATCTCGTGATAGGGGATCCCCTGAATCAAGGCCAGCTCGATCACGCGGCGCTGCTCCTCGGGCAGCACCGCAATCACCGCTTGGACGTGTTGCAGCTCCTCGCGGGCCGCGAGCTGCTCGTCCGTGTCGCGATCGTCCGCAAAGCGGTGCAGCATTTCCACGTTCGTCGAGATCACCGCGGTGCGCTTGTAGCGGCGGCGATCGCGGTGGGCCCCGACGCACTTGAAGTGCGCGATGCCGAAGATCCACGTCGAGGGGCGCGATGCGCCCGCGAAGCTGTGCGCGCTTCTCCACACCTCGAAGAACACATCCGCGACCACCTCCTCGGCCAGATTTGCGTCGTGGAGACGTCGCTGCACGAACCAGTAGACACGCGCGTAGTAGCGTTGGAACAGCGTGCGCAGCGCGGCGCTGTCCTGCGCCCGGATGCGGTCCAGGAGTTCTTCGTCGTTTCCGCCCGATGCGTCGCGATGCCGTGCAGGGGTATCCATCATGGTCCCCCTCTCAGTGTCTGTGAGGAGCCGTCAAGTTCCCGGATTACGGCTGCGGAACGCCAGGCGGCAGGACTGGCGTCGGCGGCGGCTCGGTCACGGTCGGCGGGGGCGGCGGAGCCGGTGGCGCCGCAGCCGGAGGCGCGGGCGGAGCGGCCGGGGGCGGCGGCAGAACGGCCGGCGTCGCCGGGACCGGGATCGGGGCCGGCGGCGGCGCGTTCACAGCGATCTGCCCCGTCGGAGGTGCGGGCGTGGGCGGGGACTTGACGAGGCCACCCGCGGGCGCGCTCGGTGGCGCCGCAGGGATCGGCGGGTCGGGGGGAGTTCGCACGATCGGCGCCGCCGGCGGCTCCGAGATCCCCGACAGCGAGGGCGACGGCGAGGGCGGGGTGCTGTTGGCGAGGCGCGGGCTGGTGCTCGGGCTGCCGCAACCCGCACTCGGATCGGCGCACGAGCCGGGACCCGAGAAGCCGGGCGCCACGGGCGCCGCTGCGCTGCGCTGGCCGCCCGCGTCATCCGCTCCGACATCCGACGGGTCGAAGCGGTTGCGAACTTCGCTGGTCTCGCCCGAGCAAGCGCCGCCCGCGCACGGCTCGCGCTCCGGAGCGACGGCACACGGCCCGCCCGCGGCGATCGATTCCGCCCGCGCCTGTGCCGACGCGAGAAGCAATCCGATCGCGAGAGTCAGCGTGCTGCGGAACGCGAGGCGGATGAAGCGGGTCATCACGGCAGGCTCCTTGCCACCCGTCAGTTACCCAGGGTGGCGGTCAGGTACGCACCGACGATCTGGCGGTCGTAGGCGAAGACTTCGGCGGTCGAGTCGGTCCGTTCGAGATGCCAGCGCGCGGACGCCGAGAGCCACGTCGTGATGGGTCGCTCGACTGCGACGTCCACGGCGTACGACGTCTCGCGGTGTCGGGTCGCCGAAAGCACGTACTCGGTGTTCTCGATCAGGGGTTGGTTCGGGAACGTGCTCGGGTGGCGATACGGGCGATACGCCCAGGCTCCCGAGACGTCGAGCGCCGCGCTCCACGGCAGCCCCACGCGAATTCCGCCTGCGACGGCGTGCGCCTGATAGGTGTACTCGGTTCCGCGCGCGACGAAGCGGTCGTATTGATACCCGAGCCGCGCAGTCGCGTCGCCGAAGGGCAGCTCGACCGGGATTCGCAGGCTGTGCAGGAAGCCGATCGTGGTGCCGTTGCCGTCTCGGTTGCGCGCTTCGTGCTCGTCGAGTCCGGGCGGTCCGCAGAACGCGAGCGGGTCCGCCGGCGGCGCACACGACGGGTACGGGACCCCCGGTTCGGGCCCCGGCACGTCGCCGCTGATCTTCAGGTAGTCGTCGTGCCAGTAACGGGCGAAGAGTTCGGAGGAGCCCGCGTCGGCCCACTGCCGCAGCAGCGAGAGACTCGCTCGGTGCGTCCAGAAGAACGGCTCTTCGGCGACCCACGCGTAGCCGCCGTCCGCGGCGACTCGCAGGGTCGTCGCGTCGTCGAGCTTGCGGTCGAGCCAGACGGCGACGCCCGGGAACTGCGTGTCGTAGCTCTTCACGTCGCGATACGCGGAGCCGAAGTAGTTGAACGCCGCGCCGCTGACCCACTGCCCGGTTCGGAACAGCTCGGTGCCGGCTTGCGCGGACCAGACGCCGCGGATGTCGCGCTGGCTCGAGATCTCGGAGGGCAACGGGACGCCTTGTCCCTGGAGGACGGCGTTGCTGTCGTACTCGAGTCCCGCGCGCACGAGTCCCCACCAGCGCCGCGAATCGGCGCCCATCTCGGAGAGCCGACGCTCGGCCGAGGTCGCCCACTTCGTACCGGGCCACTCGCGAACCACGCGCTGCAGCGACTCCCGCGCGCGGCCCCGATCTTGCGCCGTCGACCAACCCATGCCTGCGTAGTACGACGCGACCGGCTCGACGGCCTCGCCGCCGAGTGTGCGTGCGCGCTCGAGCCAGGCGGCGCCCGCAGCGGCGCTCTTCGGTTCTGGCTGGGTGAGCAGAAGGAGCCCGCGGTAGAGCGCGATCTCCGCGCGCTCCTCGCCGAGCGTCTGGGCCGCGGTCTCGAGTTCGACGCTGGACGCCGCGAAATCCTCCCCGTGGTAGAGCGCGATCGCGAGCTGCAGCCGAACCTCGCCGTCGTTCGGATTCGCGGCCTTGGCAGTTTCGAGGGTCTCAGCGGCCGCCTGGTAGCGCTTCTCCTCCAGCTCGCAGTGCGCGATCTGCAGCAATGTCCAGCCGTCGTTCGGAACGGAGCGCCGCAGCTCGGACAGCACTTCGAGGGCGGCAGGGCAGCGGCCCTCGGCGACGAGCCGTTGTGCCTGGGCACGCCGCGGGTCGAAGCGGTCAGCGGCCGACGCGGTGCTTGCGAGTTGCACGGCGACGCCCAGCGCGATCAGCCCGGTCCACGCCGTGCGCGAGCGCCGGCGAAACCGATCAACCCCAGCGCAATTCCGGCGATCGGCGTCGGCTCGGGAACCACGAGCCCCGCGATGCCGAGGCGCGGCAGCACGAAGGCGTTCGTTTCGGCGTCGTAATCGAGCGAGCCGGCGACCACGTAGCGGACGGTCAGGTCGATGGATTGGCCCACCCCCAGGTTCGGCAACCGCATGGCGCCGAAGAAATACTCCGCCCCACCGAACGAATACTCCAAGATCTGCAGCAAGTCGCCATCGAGGCCGGCGCGCAGGCCGTGGTATCGGGCGTCTGCGTCGATCTTCGTGAAGACCAGATACGCGCCCGAAAGCGCTGCGCCGGTCTGATTCGCGACGGTCCACGTCGAGTCGACGATGAACGGATCCGCCTCACGCGGCGTGCGTCCCTGTCCCTGCGGGTTCTCGTGCACCGCCGAGAGGTGATTCTCGACGATCAAGCCGGGGCCTGGCACGAACGAGCGCGCGCCCGCGAGGATCCACTGAGCGTCGCGATCGGCGGCGGCAGCGGGCGTGATGCCCGCGACGGCTGCCGCTCCGAATCCGAATCCCGACGCTCCTTCAAAGAAGAGCGGGTGAATGCTCAGCGCGTTCGAGGCTCCGGCATGAAGCCACACGCCCACTCCGAGAGCGAGCGGGAGTGCCACGACGCGGCTGCGGCCAATCATCCTGCCAGCGATCCTGCGAACAATCCGCATTTCCATCTCTGTTTCCCATCGGGACACGTCTGGGCATACCGTCCCGCATGGCTAGGTGGCGATTTGCTGCGCCGCGTCGCAGCGTTTCTCGGTGGCAATCGGAATCGGGGGGAAGTCCGACGAGGGCTGCGCAGCCGCGCTGGTCCCACGCCTGCGCAGCGGGTAGGTTGGCCCGCCATGAAGGCCGTCCTGATCGATCGTCCCGGGGACGAGACCGTGCTGCGAATCGGCGACGCCCCGGATCCCGTGTTGGGTCCGGGCGAGCTGCGGCTGCGCGTCGCCGCGACCGCCGTGAACCGCGCCGACCTGTTGCAGCGCCAGGGGATGTACCCGCCGCCCCCCGGTGCGTCGTCCATCCTCGGGCTCGAATGCGCCGGCACCGTCGTCGAGATCGGCGCCGGGGTCACGGGTTGGAAGCCCGGTGATCGCGCGATGGCGCTACTCGCGGGCGGCGGTTACGCGGAGCAGGTGGTGGTCCACGCAGGCTCGGCGCTCCGGGTGCCCGAGCGACTCTCCCTCGAAGAGGCTGCCGCGATCCCGGAAGTCTTCCTCACCGCGTTCCTGAATCTGTTCGAGGTGGGCGGCCTCTGCGCGGGGGGCAGGGCGCTCGTCCACGGCGGCGGCAGTGGCGTCGGAACCGCGTCGATCCAACTCGCGAAAGCAGCGGGCGCTCGCATCCTCGTCACCGCGGGCTCCGAGGACAAATGCACGCGCTGCCTCGAACTCGGCGCCGATGCCGCGATCGACTACCGCAGCGAGAATTTTGCCGAGCGCGTGCGCGAAGAAACCGGCGGTCGCGGCGTCGACGTCGTGCTCGACTCGATTGGCGCGAAGTATTTCGAAAGCAATCTCGCGTGCCTCGCGATGGGCGGACGGCTGGTGCTGATCGGATTGATGGGCGGCGCGAAGGTCGAGGCGAATCTTGCCGTGCTGCTCGCCAGGCGGCTGCACGTGATCGGTTCGACGCTGCGCGCGCGCCCCGTCGAGGAGAAGGCTGCGATCGTCGCCGCGTTCGAGCGGCGCTTCGGCGCCGACCTCGCCGCCGGTCGCGTGCGGCCGGTCGTGGACCGCGTGCTGCCGCTCGAGCAGGTCGCGGCGGCCCATCGCTCGATGAAGGCGAGCGAACACTTCGGGAAGATCGTGTTGAAGGTCGGCTGACGCGCCGCGTCTGCTAGGTTGCGCGCCCCGAAATCACCCGAGGAGAGCATCGAGCCATGGCCGTCGAGCGCACGCTGTCGATCATCAAGCCGGACGCCGTCGCGAAGAACGCGACGGGCGCAATCCTGAAGGCGATCCAGGACTCGGGTCTGCGCGTCGTGGCACTGAAGATGATCCGTCTCACGGAGCAGCAGGCACGCGGTTTCTACGCCGTGCACAAGGCGCGGCCGTTCTACGCGGACCTGGTGAAGTTCATGAGTTCGGGACCGGTGGTCGTCAGCGTGCTCGAAGGGGAGGGAGCGATCGCCCGCTGGCGCGAGCTGATGGGGCCGACGGATTCGGCCAAGGCGCCCAAGGGTACGATCCGAGGCGACTTCGGTACCGACGTCGAGCGCAACGCCTCGCACGGTTCCGACGCTCCCGAAACCGCGCGGGTCGAAATTCCGTACTTCTTCAATGCGGGCGAAATCCAGGCTGTGGTCGAGGCACTTCCCTGATCCGAACTCAGGCGTACGCGCGAGCCAACAACAGCATGATGGTCACATAAGCGACGGTGAGCCAGAGTTGATGGCTGCGGATGGCGCGCGTCACGATCCCCCCGAATACGTCTCGGTTCTCATTCGACGGAAACTCTCCCTGGCTTGAGACAAGCCTTTCGATGCGCGGCGACTCAACATGCCTCGAAGCGCGGCGGCCGCTTTTCGCGCGTTGCACGCAGACCCTCGGCGAGATCCGCACTTTCGTAACAGATGGCTTGTTGCTCCGCCTCGAAGTCGAGTTGCTCATCGAGTGCGACGTCGTAGGCCCGGGCGAGCGCGCGCTTGGATCCCCGCACCGCGATGGGCGCACAGGCCGCGATCTCCTCGGCCAGGCCGAGCGCCGTCGCCAGCACGGCGTCGCGCGGGACGGCGCGGTTCACGAGCCCGATCCGCTCGGCCTCGACGCCGTCGACGCTGCGACCACTGAACAGCAGCTCGGCCGCGTGCGCGGGACCCACCAGCCTCGGCAGCGTCCACGACGAACCCATACCCGGGTGGATGCCGAGCTTCGCGAAATTGAGGCCGAGCCTGGCCTCGCGCGCCGCGATGCGCAGGTCGCAGGCCAGTGCGACGGCAAGGCCCGCGCCGATCGCAGCGCCCTGGATGGCGGCGATGCTGGGGCACGGCAGTTCGCGTACGGAGAGGAAGAGCCGGTAGAAGTCGCGCATGAAGGCGCGATTGCGGCCGCGCGCGGCTTGCCCGGGTTCGGCGCGGCCGGCGCGCGACTTGCCCTCGATCATCGCGAGGTCGCCGCCCGCGGAGAAGGCCACACCCTCCCCGGTGAGCACGACCGCGCGGATGGCGGGATCGGCGGCGAGCCGGGCCACCCCCTTGGTGAGAGCCCGGCCCATCGCCTCGGTCATCGCGTTGCGACGCTCCGGGTCATCGAAGACGACCACTGCGATTGCACCGCGCAGCTCGATACGCACCGGCTCCGGCGGCATCTGCGCCGCTCCGCCCCGACTAATCGGCGGAGCGGCGCAAGAAGGCCGGAAGCTCGCGGTCCCCGTCGTCGCCGCGGCGCTTGCGCAGGAATGCGGGCTCGTCGAACTCGTCGTCGAAGGGCGAGTCGAAGCCGTCCAGCTTCTCCTGCACGGGTTCGCGCTGCGGACTGCGCGCCTGCACTTCGGTCTCGATCTCGGCCGCCGGTGCGGATTCGCGCGAGGCCTCGGCGGGCTCGCGCCGCAGCGGCGTGACCTTGCCGAAGTCTGTGCTGCGTTCGGTTCGCTCCTGGCGGTCGCGACCGCGGCCAATGCGGCCGTCGTCGAGACCCGTCGCGATCACCGTGACGCGCACCTCGCCTTCCATCGCTTCGTCGATCACCGCACCGAAGATGATGTTGGCGTCCTCGTGCGAGGACTCCTGGATCAGCTTCGCCGCTTCCTCCACCTCGTGCAGCGTCATGTCGGGCCCGCCGGTGAAGTTGATCAGCACGCCGCGTGCACCCTCCATCGAGAGATCCTCGAGGAGCGGGTTCGAGATGGCCGAACGCGCGGCGTCGGTCGCGCGCGTCTCGCCTTTCGAGACCCCCGAGCCCATCAGCGCCATCCCCATCTCGTTCATGATCGCCCGGACGTCGTTGAAGTCGAGATTGATCAGGCCGTGGCCGGTGATCAGGTCCGAGATGCCGCGCACCGCACCGAGGAGCACGTCATCCGCCAGGCGGAAGGCGTCCTTCATCTTGGTGTTCTTCCCGGCCACCGCGAGCAGGCGTTGGTTGGGAATCGTGATGAGCGTATCGACGACGCGCTGCAGCTCGTCGAGTCCGCGTTCGGCGTGGCGCTGCCGCACCCGACCCTCGAACAGGAAGGGCTTGGTGACGACGGCCACCGTGAGCGCGCCCACTTCGCGGGCCACCTCGGCGACGATCGGCGCCGCGCCGGTGCCGGTGCCGCCACCCAGGCCAGCGGTCACGAAGACCATGTCGGCCCCGATCAGCAGCTCGCGCAGGCGATCCCGCGCTTCGAGCGCCGCGTCGCGACCCTTAGTCCGCGCGTGACCTCGTTGCCGAGCTGCACGCGCACGGATGCCAGGCTGTTCTGGAGATCCTGGGCATCGGTGTTCGCCGCAACGAACTCGACGCCTGCCAGGCCCGACGCGATCATCGTGTTGAGAGCGTTGCCGCCGCCGCCGCCGACGCCCACCACCTTGATCACCGCCTGCAGCTTCGTTCCGTTCTCGAAGTCCAGCAGGTCTTCCGAACCGTCTTCGGGACCGATCTCGAGGAGATCGATCGAATCGCTCGACTGTTGCTGTTGCGCAGAGACGAACGTCTCCGCGCCCCGCTTGTCGCGGTTACTCGGCGCCATACTCACCCCCCTTGGCACGAACGGCGCGATCTGTGGTGCGCAGTTTACACGAGACGCTCCAAACCGCAGCGGTCTTTCAGTCGAATTCTCCGTGAAACCATTCACGCATGCGCTGTCGCACGCGGCGGAAGATCGATTCGTCGCGGATGCGGAAACGGCTGTACGGCAAACCGCGCCCGTGATTCGCGCCGTAGAGCGCGAGGCCGACACCAGTTGCGTACATCGGATCGCGCACCACGTCTTGCAGACCGCCGACGCGCGTCGGCTGGCCCACCCGCACGGGCGACTCGAAGATCTCCTCGGTGAGATCCGCGATGCCGGCCAGCGCCGCGCAACCGCCCGAGAGCACGATGCCCGACGGGATGCGGTCTTCCATGCCCGCGCGCATCAACTCCTGCCGCGCGAGCGAGAGGATCTCCTCGACGCGCGGCTCGATGATCTCGCAGAGCAGTTTGCGCGAGACCTCGCGCGGCCGGCGCCCGCCCACGCTCGAGACCGACAGGATGTCGTCGCTGCCGAGCAGCCGCGCCGACGCGACGCCGAACTTCTTCTTGGTGCGCTCGGCCTCCTCGAACGGCGTACGCAGGCCGACCGCGATGTCGTTGGTGATGTGATTCCCGCCCAGCGCCAGCACCGAGGTGTGCGCGATCGACCCGTCGCAGAACACGGCGAGATCGGTGGTTCCGCCGCCGATGTCGATCAGGCAGACCCCGAGTTCGCGCTCGTCGCCCGCCAGCACCGCCTCGGCCGAGGCCAGCGGTTCCAGCACGATGTCGATCACGTTGAGGCCCGCCTTGTTGGCGCACTTCACGATGTTCTGGGCGCTGGTCACCGCCGCGGTCACGATGTGGATCTTGGCCTCGAGCCGAACCCCGCTCATGCCGAGCGGCTCGCGGATCCCGTCCTGCTCGTCGACCACGAACTCCTGCGGGATCACGTGGATCACCTCGCGATCCATCGGGATCGCGACGGCCTTGGCCGCGTCGATCACGCGCCGAACGTCGCCCTCCGAGACTTCGTGATCCTTCACCGCGACGATGCCGTGCGAGTTGAAGCCGCGGATGTGGCCGCCCGCGATCCCGGCGTAGACCGAGGAGATCTCGCAGTCGCTCATCAGTTCCGCCTCTTCGACGGCGTGCTTGATCGATTCGACGGTCGCGTCGATGTCGACCACCACGCCCTTGCGCAGCCCGCGCGACGGGTGCGTGCCGATGCCGACGATGTCGACACCGTCGTCGTTGCGCTCCGCCACCACGGCGCAGATCTTGGTCGTTCCGATGTCGAGGCCGACGATCAGGTCTTCCTTGCGTGCCATTCCTCTCACCCCCTTCTCTGCTCGGGAGACCGCCGGCTTTCGCCGGACCGGTCTCCGGTTGCACGACGCGGCGCCCCCACGCCGGTCGCAGTACCCGGCGCGTCCGCACCGGGCGTCGGGCCGTCGTTCCCCGTTTCCGGGGCGGCGACGGGCCGCAACACCACTTGTTCCTCGAAGCGGAGATCGATCTCGCGCGCATCGCGTGCGGTCGTGTCTTCCGCGAGCAATCGCACCAGGTTCGCGAGCTTTTTCGCCGGGTCGCCGGCGCCGAGCAGGATGCGCGCCGGCACGCCGCCGACGCGCAAGGCGGGCAGTGCGTTCGGATCCTCGCCGTCGAGCGACACCTCGATGCCGGCGAAGCCCGCCGCCGCGACCGCGCGTGCGAGCGCGATGCCCTGGGCGAGCAGCGGGTCGCGGCGATCGCGCGGCGGCGGAGTCGCCACCACCAGTTGCGGGAGCGCGTCCCACTCGCTTCCTTCTGCGTTCGCGAACGCGACGCCCTGTTCGTTCACCAGCAGTCGCGCTTCGCCCACCACGCAAGCCAGCGCTGCCGGCTCGTGCTCCTCGATGCGCGCCACCACGGCGTCGGGCGCGATCCGCGCGACCGCGACCCGCGCGATCCACGGATGTGCTTCGAGCCGCGACGCCACCTCGCGCGGCGCGATCGGCTCGGGCGCACCCTCGGGCAACACGGCGCGCGCCAGCGCGGCTGCGGCGAGACGGCGGGCGCCTTCGATCTCCAGCCGCTTCACGACGAACATCTCGGGCCGCTCCGCCGCGCTGCGCGCCGCAACGCGGTCGGCGACCGCGAGCCCCATCCCGAACGCCAGCGCCGCGACACCCGGAACCCCGAAGCGCAGCCAGGCGCGCCGACGCGCCTCGGCACCTTGCTGACGGCGCAATCGTTCACGCGCGCGCGCGATTGCGGCCTGACGCTCGGCGTAGGTCGGGCGCAGGTCGTCGGTCCTGCTGCGTCGCAGCCAGCCGATCATCCCGGCCTCCCCACGATGCGCACCTCGGTTTCGAGTTCGATGCCGCGCTGTTCTCGTATGGCGTCTCTGGCGCGCTCGATCAGCGTGGTCACGTCCGCGGCCGTCGCGTTGCCGGTGTTGACGATGAAGTTCGCGTGGAGCGACGAGATCTGCGCGCCGCCTTCGCGCGCGCCCTTGAGTCCAGCCAACTCGATCAAGCGACCCGCGTGGTCGCCGGGCGGGTTCTTGAATACCGAGCCGCAGGACGGCTGATCGATCGGTTGCGTGTTGCGACGATGGGCGAGGTGGCGGTCGATCTCGTTGCGGATCTGCTCGCGCGCGCCGGCCTCGAGCTGGAAGTGGGCCGCGAGCACGACGGAGCGCTCCGGCACGCCGTGCACGCCGCGGTATTCGAAGCGCAGCTCCTCGCGGGCGATCCACACGGTGCCGTCGCTCGGTGTCGCAACCCGGATCTCCGCGACGAGCGGGCCGATCTCGCGATCGGGGATGCCAGCATTCATCATCACCCAGCCACCCACCGAGCCGGGGATCCCGGCGCTGAACTCGAGGCCCGCGAGGCCGCGCTCCTGGCAGACGCGGGCCACCTGGGAATGCGAAACGCCGGCCTCGGCGTAGAGCAGGCCGTCACCCGAGACCTCGATCTCGCGCAGTCGCTGCGTGCGCAGCACGACGCCTTCGATGCCCCCGTCGAGCACCAGTGTGTTGAAGCCACCGCCGAGCACGTACAGCGGGACGTCGTGTTCGGCGCAGAACGTCACCAGCGCCTCGACATCGTCCAGCATTTCGGGAACCACCAACGCATCGGCAGGTCCGCCGACGCCGAGCGACGTGAAGCGGCCCAGCAGTGCATTGAAGCGCACGCGCTCGCCCATCAGTTTCTGGAGCGCCGTGCGCGCCGCCGCTGCGATCATTCGGCCGCCTCTCCCAATGCCTGCAAGAGTTTCGGACCCAGCGCCGAGATGTTGCCGGCGCCGAGCGTGATGACGAGGTCGCCGGCCGCGAGATCGGGCACGAGCGCCGCCGGCACCGCGTCGACGTCGGCGACGAAACGCACGTCGCGCTGGCCGTGGGCGCGGATCGCGTCGGCGAGCCCTGCGCTCTCGACGCCCGGGATCTTGTCCTCGCCGGCGGCGTAGATCTCGGTGAGGACCAGCACGTCCGCCTGATGGAATGCGGTGACGAAATCCTCGAAGAGCAGTTGCGTGCGCGAGTAGCGATGCGGCTGGAACACCACCACGACGCGGCCATCGTGGACCTGGCGCGCCGCGGCGAGCGTCGCGCGGATCTCGGCGGGGTGATGGCCGTAGTCGTCGATCACGCGCACGCCGCGTGCATCGCCCTTGTGCTCGAAGCGGCGTTCGATGCCCGGGAAGGTCGCGAGCGCCGCGCTCGCGATCCCGAAAGGGACATCGAGTTCGAGCGCGACGGCGAGCGTCGCAAGCGCGTTCTGCACGTTGTGCTCGCCGGCCAGCGGTACGCGCACGCGGCCGAGCGGCTCGCCGCGCCGCCGAACCGCGAACGAGGTACCGCTGGCATCGAGTTCGAGTTCGCTGGCGACCAGGTCGGCCTGCGGCGAGAAGCCGTAGGTCAACGTGCGCCGGGTCATGCGCGGCAACAGCGCCTGTACGCCGGGGTGATCGAGGCACAGCACCGAGAGACCCCAGAACGGCACCCGGTTCGCGAACGCCGCGAACGCCTCGTGCAGCGCGTCGATGCTCCCGTAGTGGTCGAGATGCTCGGGGTCGATGTTGGTGACCACCGCGATGATCGGCGCCAAGCGCAGGAACGACCCGTCGCTCTCGTCGGCTTCGGCGACGAGCAGCGAGCCCGCGCCGAGACGCGCGCCCGTGCGTTCCGACGTCGACAGTACGCGTCCACCGATCACCGCCGTGGGGTCGAGTCCCGCGACGTGGAGCACGTGCGCGATCAGCGAGGTCGTCGTGGTCTTGCCGTGACTTCCCCCGACGGCGACGCCGTCCTTGAGCCGCATCAGCTCGGCGAGCATCTCGGCGCGCGGGATCACCGGGATCTTGCGGCGCTCGGCTTCGACCAGTTCGGGATTCTGCGGCCGGACCGCGGAGGAGTAGACGACGACGTCGGCGTCGCCGACCTGCTGGCTCGCGTGCCCCACGCTCACTTCGACGCCGAGCGAGCGCAGGCGGGTGACGGTCGGGCCTTCCTTCAGGTCGGAGCCCGTCACGCGATAGCCCTGGCCGGCGAGCAACTCCGCGATGCCGCACATGCCGATGCCGCCGATGCCGACGAAATGAACGTGCTGGATGCGGCGGAACATCATCGGGGGTCTCCTGGCGCGGATTTCGGGGGGAGCAGTTCGAGGCACGCATCGATGATCTTCGCGGCGGCGTCGGGTCGGGCGAGCGAATGCGCGGCGGCGCCCATCTCCAGCAGCGAGTCGGGCTGCTCGCAGAGCGCTGCGAGCGCGTCGGCCAGCTGCTTGCCGTCGAAGCTGGAAGGATCGAGGATGCGCGCGGCGCCGGCGTACGCGAGCGAGCGCGCGTTGGCGCGCTGGTGGTCGTCGGCTGCGTGCGGGTAGGGAACGAGCAGCGAGGGCAGGCCGGCGAGCGCGAGTTCCGCCACGGTGAGCGCACCCGCGCGACACACTCCGACGTCTGCCCAGCGGTAGCGTGCGGGCAGCTTCGACTCGAAGTCGACCACCTCCGCCTTGAAGCCGGCGCGGGCGTAGCCGGCGGCGACGCGTTCGCGGTCGTTTGCGCCCGTCTGGTGGAAGAATTCGAAGCGCGTGGCGTCGAGATAGCGGAGCGCTTCGATCATGCCTTCGTTGAGTTGGTGCGCGCCCTGGCTGCCGCCGACGACGAGAACGCGGAACGGCGCTGCGGGCCGGCGTCGCGCCGGTGCGTTCGCGAACGCGTCGAGCAGACCGCGGCGCAGCGGTGCGCCGAG
>JAGSPS010000158.1 GCA_018262315.1 Deltaproteobacteria bacterium
GCGGCCTGCTCTACGACTTGACGCGCACGCTCGCCGAGCACGATCTCGAGATCTACATATCGAAGGCGACGACGGTGCTCGACCAGATCGCCGACACCTTCTACGTGAAGGACACGCGCGAGGCGGGCTTCCAGAAGCTCAGCGATCCCGAGCGCATCGCGGCGCTGCAACGCGCGCTGCTCGACGCCGCGCAGCTCGAGGAGGTCGGCGATGGCTGATCGGGCGCGCGGCACCGCAATCGAGATCAGGGCCGCGATCGATCGCTTCCTCACGCATCTGGCGGTCGAGCGCGGGCTCGCGCGCAACACGCTCGAGGCGTACGGCCGCGATCTCGAGCGGCTCGCCGCGCATCTCGGGGCGCAGGGCGTGCGTAGCCCCGAAGCGATCCGCGCCGAACACTGGCGGAGCTTCGCGGTGTCGCTCGAGCGCGAGGGGCTGTCGCCCGCGTCGCGCACGCGCATGCTCGTCAGCGCGCGGCGCTTCGGCGCGCGGCTGGTCGCGGATGGCGTGCTCAAGCGCGACCCGGCCGAGGGTCTCGCGACGCCCGGGCGCGGGCTGCGCCTCCCGCGTGTGCTCCGCGAGGACGAAACCGGGGCGTTGCTCGACGCGGCGGCGGCCGGGACGGGGCCGATCGCGACGCGCGACTGCGCGATGCTCGAAGTCCTCTACGGCGCAGGCCTGCGCGTTTCCGAACTGGTCTCGCTGCCGCTCGCGGGGCTCGACCGCCGGGCGGGCCTGCTGCGCGTGTTCGGCAAGGGCAGCCGCGAACGCATGGTGCCGCTCGGCGAGCCCGCGCTGCGTGCGATCGAGACCTGGCTCGCCGAAGGGCGACCGCTCTGGGCGCGGCGTGCGCGAAGCGGCAGCGACGCGGTGTTTCTCACCGCCCGTGGCACGCCGATGACGCGGCAGAACTTCTTCGTGCGGTTGCGACAGCTCGCGCGTCGCGCCGGGATTGCCAGCGAACGCGTGTCGCCGCACGTCTTGCGCCACTCCTTCGCGACCGACCTGCTCGAGGGAGGCGCCGATCTGCGCGCCGTGCAGGCGATGCTGGGTCACGCAGATCTCGCCACCACGCAGGTCTACACCCACGTGAGCCGTGACGGACTGCGCCGGACGGTCGAGGCGCACCATCCGCGCGGCGCGGGGACGCGCACCCCGTGAGGGAATCGGTGCTCGATGCCGTGCGCCGCGGGCTCACACCCGGCGAGGCCGCGCTCTTCGAAGCGGTGCTCGCCGAGGCCGAGAAGCGTCACGTCGCGCTGTATCTGGTCGGTGGGCCGGTCCGCGACATCCTGCTGGGGCGCGGTCTGCGCGACGTGGATCTGATCGTCGAACCGCGCGAAGACGTGCCGCTCGGCGCCGCGGAGCTGGCGCGCGCCGCGGCGCCGGCGCGCAGCCAGGTGGTGGAACACGATCGCTTCGGCACGGTGCGGATCGAGACCGCCGACGGCGCGCTCGACGTCGCAACGGTGCGTCGCGAGAGTTATGCGCGCCCGGGTGCGCTGCCGAGCGTCGAGCCGGGTACCCTCGAGGACGACTTGCGCCGCCGCGACTTCACCGTGAACGCGCTCGCGGTGCCGATCAGCGCGGCAGCAAGGCGGGGCCGGCCCGCGTTGATCGATCCCGAGAGCGGGCGCGACGACGTGAGCCGCGGCGTCCTGCGCGTCTTCCATGCGGCGAGCTTTCACGACGACCCGACGCGCGCGCTGCGCGCCGCGCGGCTCGCCGAGCGCCTCGGGTTCCGGCTCTCGCGCGGTTCGCGCACGGCGCTGCGCGATGCGATCGGCGCGGGCGCCTTCAGCGCGGTCTCCGGGGATCGCTGGCGGCGCGAGTTCGAGAAGCTGTTCGACGACGCGCGGCGCGGACTCGATCCCGCTGCCGCGCTGCGGATGCTCGCCGAGTGGCACGTGCTCGGGGCGCTCGAACCCGGCCTCAGCGTGCCGAAGCTCGCGCTTCCGGCGTTGCGGCGACTCGGGCGCAGCCTCGCTGCACCGCCGTTTCCCGCAGCGCGATTGCGACCCTGGGCCGCGGGCCTCGCGGTTTGGCTCGCGGATCTGGACGCGACGTCGCGACGGCGGACGCTGCGGCGTTTCGCCGTGCGCGGCGAGTTGGCGCAGCGCATCGCGGAATTTCCGCGCCTGCGCAACCGCTGTCTGCGGACGCTGGCTACGGCACGCGGGCGCGGCTCCGTCGACGCGTTGTTGGGCGGCATCGACGAAGAACGGCTGCTCGCGCTCTTCGCCTACGCGCCGCCCGCCAGTCGGCGCCGGCTGCTGCGCTGGGCGCTCGAGGACCGCACGCGAAGACCGCCCGTCACGGGCGCGGATCTCGTTGCAGCCGGACTCTCGGGTCCCGTCGTCGGTGCGGCGCTCGCGCGGATTCGGCTGGCGTGGCTCGACGGCGCGGTGCACACGCGCGACGAGGCGATCGCACTTGCGCGCGAGCTGGGCGCGCGGCTCGGCCGCCGCAGCGCGTCGCGACCGCGCAAGCGGGCGAGGCGCGTCGCGACGCGGCCCGCGACTGGCAAATCGACGAAAGTGTCGTTGCCGGCGCCGGAGCCTTCGTCCATACTGCCGGCCGCCACCCCACCGACACGGGCCCTCCACCCGGAGCGGCAATGACGAATCCCACCGCAACGCCGCCGCTGCCCGGGGCGGTTGCGTCGCTCTTCGAACCGATCACCGACGCGGGCTCCGCCTGCGCGATCCGGCTGTCCGTGTTCGAGGGGCCGCTCGATCTGTTGCTCTATCTGATCCGCGAGAACGAACTCGAGATCACCGACCTGCCGATCTCCCAGGTCGCGAATCAGTATCTCGAGTATCTCGACCTGCTGCGCGAGCTGGACCTCGACCTGGCGGCCGAGTATCTGTTGATGGCCGCGACGCTGGCGTGGATCAAGTCGCGCATGTTGCTGCCGCCCGACGCCGGCGCCGAGGCCGACGAAGAGGGCGGCGACCCGCGCGCCGAGCTGGTCGCGCGATTGCTCGAATACCAGCGCTATCGCGAAGCGGCGGATGCGCTGGGCGCCCGCCCGCTGCTCGGCCGCGAGGTCTTCGCGGCAGCCGGCGCGGCCGTCGAGGAGCCGCCCGAAGCGGAGCGCGAGATCGAAGTGAGTCTGCTCCAGCTCGTCGAGGCGTTGCGGCGCGTGCTGCGCGATGCGAAGACGCCCGACGGCATCCACGAGGTGGTCGGCGAACCGATCACGGTCCGCGAGCGGATGGTCCTGGTGATCGATGCGCTGGAGCGCGCCGAGGTGATCGAGCTGGAGGAGCTGTTGCGCGGACCCGAGGGTTCGGCGCCGACGCGGTCGATCATCGTCGCGACCTTCCTCGCCATCCTCGAGCTCGCGAAGCTCGCGACGCTGCGCATCTTCCAGAGCCTCGGCGATGCAGGTGCACCCGAGGGACCGATCCGGCTGCGGCGCGCGGGCGATCCGAGCGCGGCGCGCGCCGAAATTGCGTGAGCAGGGAAGGGGAGCCATGGAGCCGCAGGACCGCCGTCGCATCCTCGAGGCGCTCTTGCTTTCGTCATCCGAGCCGGTGACGGCGGCGCGCCTCGGGCGCGTCGTACCCGACACTTCGGCGCGTGAAGTGCGGGAGGACATCGAGGCGCTCAACGAGAGCTACGCCGCCGAGGGGCGTGGGTTCCGCATCGAGGACGTGAGCGGGGGCCATCAGCTACGCACGCTTCCGGAGCTCGCTCGCTTCGTGCAACAGCTCGAGCCGGTGCCGCCGCTGCGCATGTCGCGCGCGAGCCTCGAGACGCTCGCCATCATCGCCTACAAGCAGCCCGTCACGCGCGCCGAGATCGAGCACGTGCGCGGCGTCGATGCCGGACCGCTGCTGCGCGGGCTGCTCGAGCGACGCCTCGCGCGGATCGCGGGCCACCGCGAAGTGCCGGGTCGTCCGATCCTCTACGCCACGACGCCGCGCTTCCTCGAAGTGTTCGGGCTTGCCGGGCTTTCCGATCTGCCGACGCTCCGCGAAATCGAAGAGCTGCTGCGCGACCGTCTTCCGGACGGCGACGACGGGGCGGAGTCGACCGCCACGTCGGACGACGGCGCCGTCGCGCTTGCAATCGAAGACGCGGACGCGCCGCCGCAGACCCACTGAGTCGCGAACGCCTCCAGAAAGTGCTGGCCGCGGCCGGCGTCGCCTCGCGGCGCAGCGCCGAAGCCTGGATCCGCGCCGGTCGCGTCACGGTGGACGGCGTGGTGGCGCAGATCGGTGACTCGGCCGACCCGGCGACCTCGCGAATCGCGGTGGACGGCAAGCCGCTGCGGCTCGAACGCGCGGTCTACTGGATCGCGCACAAGCCACGCGGTGTGCTCACCACGACGAGTGACCCCGAGGGACGGCGCACGGTGCTGCAGCTGATGCCCGCGGGCGGGCCGCGCGTGTTCCCGGTCGGGCGCCTCGACCTCGATACGGAGGGACTCGTCCTGCTCACCAACGACGGCGAGGTGACCCACGCGCTCCTCCACCCGTCGCTCGAAAGCGAGCGGGAATACCGCGTGACGGTGCGGGGCCGCGTCGACGACGCGACACTGGAGCGGATCTCTACCGGCGTCGTCCTCGACGACGGCGTGACCGCGCCGGCGCGCATCTCGCGGGTCGGCTTCGAACGCGGCGCCGACGCGACGTCGTTCACGCTGGTGATGCACGAGGGACGCAAGCGACAGATCCGGCGCACGATGGAGCAGCTGGGTCACCCGGTCACGCGCCTGGTTCGCGTGCGCATGGGGCCGCTGCTGCTCGGACGTCTCGGCTCCGGCAAGGTGCGCGTGCTGCGGGCGGAGGAGATTGCGCAGCTGAAGGCACATGCGCGCGCATCGCTGCAGCGGGCCGCGAAGGAATCGCAGCGGCAGGCAACCGGAAGCCGCCCGGCGCAAGCGCCCGAGACGGGACGCAAAGCCCGAAAGAAGCCTCGCAGGAAGTCTCGATCTGGTGATTGAAACGCTTGAATTCACATGGCTTTCGGTACTAGGATGGTGTTCTCTGCAAGAGCTTCGAGGGCGCATGCTGGACCTGCTCGATCGCCCCCTGTCTCGCCGCACCGCTGCGTCGCCGCAGCGACTTCGCCAGCTGGTCTTCACGCTGGGAATCGGCCTCGCCGCCGCGGCCGATGCGGGCTCGATCACGGGCGTTTGTCCGGACGGCAGCGTCTTCGTGGTGCGCAATCCCGCGAGCATCCCGTGCAGCCAGGCACGGCGCGTGGAGCCGCATCAAGTGCCGCCGATGCGGCCCGAGAACCTGCCGCGCTCGTATCTGTGGGACGTTTATCGCGAGAAGCAGAACGAGAACAACCCGTACAACCTCGTGGACCGCGCCGACAAGGTGCGCGGCGCGCTCGCGAAGGGCGGCAGCGCGCCGCCGCCCGAGGCGATGACACCGCAGCGCGGCGGTGAGCCCGGCGCGAGCGCGACGCTGCCCCAGGTCGCGTCGGCACCGCCCGTCACGGCGGCCGCGCCGCCGCCGCCGGGGGCAGAGCTGGGTCTCACCGACGGCGAGTTGCGGGATCTCTTCTACCTGGTCGAGCTGTCGCAGGAGCAGGTTCCCGCCACGTTCGCGACCGAGGCGGGCGGCCAGGAGTCGCTGCGCGTCTCGTTCGCGCACTCGCAGGCTTTCGAGACGCGCGTGCGCTCGGCGACGAACGTGGACGGCCGCGTCGTGCTGTGGAGCGTGCAGCCGAAGCAACGCGAGACTTTCCGGCCGAACTTCACCTTCGTACAGGGAGAGACCGCGTTCCGCCCGCAGCCCGGCAACCCGCGCGAACTCGGCGTGTTGGTCGGCCGCTTCGGCGAGCTGGATCGCGAGGACCTGGTGCTCGGCTATGCCGTGCTCCCGGCCACGATCGATCTCGCCCGCCAGGTCGACCTCTACTGGGACGACCGCCGCCTCGCCGTGATCTTCGAACAGTGAGTGCGCGCTGCGCGGAGCGGGCGCGGCGCGGACCAAAGTCGAGCGGATAGCGTCCGTGTTCGGGTTCCGATCCGTACACGATTTCGCGTCATCGACGCGGGCGCGTGCCGTAGAGCTGCGTGAAGTAGTAGGTTCCGTCGGTGGACAGCGCGATGCCCACGCCCGTCGCGTTGAAGGCGGGCGCGAGGACGTTGTCGCGGTGTACGGGCGACGCCATCCAAGCGCTGATGATCTCGCGATTCGGGTTGCTGCGCGTGGTGGTGCCGACGTTCTCGCCGGCCAGCGAGTAGCCGACGACGCCCGCGCGCTTCATGCGAGCGGGCGGGGTGAGGCCTTCGGGCGTCTCGTGCGCGAGGTAGTGACGCGCGGCCATGTCCTCGCTGTGGGCGCGCGCGACGGCGTCGAGCGCGGCGTCGCGCTGGAGCCGCACGAGGCCCTGTTCGGCGCGCAACTCGTTGATCGCGGTGTGCAGCGCCGATTCGAGCGCTGCCGTTTCAGCCGGGCTCTGGGCCGCCTTCGCGCCGGTGCCGAGCGGCTGCAGCAGCAGCAGCGCGAGCCAGATGCCGACCAGGAAACTTCCCGCCTGACCGAGGGTGCGCGGCACTAGGGCGTCGCTCCCTCAGCCGACTCGTCCAGGATCTCCCGCTTCACGAGGCGTCCGTCCGCGTAGTACGACTTCACGTCGACCTGGCCGTCGCCGTCCTTGTCCTCTTCGATCTCGGTCTGATTGCCCTGCGCATCGAAACGCGTGGTGCGATCGGGTTGGCCGTCGCCGTCGAGATCCTCGGTGCGGCGCGCGAGCTTGCCGTTCTCGAAGAGTTCGGCCCGGTCCCGCGAGCCGTCGCCGTCGAGGTCCTGCGCCTGCCGGATGATCTGGCCGCGCTCGTCGTAGAAGGTCCACGAATCGACCTGGCCGTCGCGATTCGTATCCGCGCGACGCTGCGAGAGCTTGCCGTTCTCATTGATTACCCAGGAGTCCGGTGCGCCGTCGGAGTCGGTGTCCTGCTCGACACGCGCCACGCGTTCGCCGCCTGCTTCGTAGTACGTGGTGCGATCGGGGCGGCCGTCGCCGTCGTCGTCGAAGACCTCGCGGGTCTTCTTGCCGCCACTCTCGAAGACCCAGTGATCGGCGCGGCCGTCGCCGTCGCGGTCCTCGGCTCCATCGGCCGAGCCGGCGCTCGGAACGGTCGCGGAGCGGCCCGCCATCGAAGCTGTCGCGGAGGCGCGCGGGGCGCGATTGCGAAGCGCCTCGAGTTCGTCGGCAATCGAGAGCGTGCCGCCGCCGGTGGTCTGCGTCGTCGCAACCGCTGGCGGCGCCGAATTCGCGCTCGGGACGGCGCCACCCTGGCGTCGCTCGAGTTCGCGCTGCATCGCTTCGACCTCGCCTCGCTCGTGGTCCTGTTGCGCCTGCTCGCGACTTTCGTTGATCGGCCCGCCGCTGGCTTCGACGATCGC
>JAGSPS010000409.1 GCA_018262315.1 Deltaproteobacteria bacterium
CGTCCTCGAAGAGAACCCGCGCTCGGTCCCGCGCGTCCCGACGTCGCTGCGCGGAAAGGGCGGAGTCGAAGACCAGCACTGGGAGTTCGAAGTGCGCTCGCTCTCGGAGAACGGTTGTCTCGTCGCCGGTGCGGAGCTGCCACGCCAGGGCACTTCGTTCGAACTCGACATCGAGCTGCCGTGGGGACAGCGCCTCGCGACACCCGCCGTCGCAGCCTACGAGCAGGGCGAATGCCTCGGCCTCGTCTTCCACGGGATCACGCTCGGCGCGCGCAAGAAGATCGCGAAGGCGGTGCTGGAGTTGCTCTCGAGGTCCTAGGCGTTCACGTGGACGAATCGAAGTCCGCCGGCATGCGCGCCGCGAGCGGCGGGATCCCAGGCAGCTTCAGCTCCAGCGCGTGCAACAGCGTGCGAACGCCCTGCGCGCCGCCGTAAACGACGTCGCCGACGATCGGGGTTCCGGTCGTCGCGAGGTGGACGCGGATCTGGTGCGAACGCCCGGTCGTCGGCACGCATTCGACGGTTACGCGCGCGCCGTCGTCCGCGAGTCGCGTGAAGCGCGTGTGCGAGAAGCGGAAGCCGGGCTCGGGCTCGTTGCGCAGCGCGAAGCGGTAGCGCTGCGGGTCGAGCACGCGGCCGAGGAAGCCCGACACCTCCCACTCCGGGTTCGGCGGCACGGGCGACACGATCGCCAGGTAGCGCTTGTGCGCGCCGCCTTCCGCGAAGACCCGGCCGAGTCGAGCCGCGGCTTCCGGCGTCCTGGCGAACAGCACGACGCCACTCGTCTCGCGGTCGAGCCGGTGCACCGCAACCAGCGACGCGCAGCCAGTGAGTGTGCGCAGCGCCGCTTCGAGCGACAGGCGCCGGCTCGCGCGCGTTCGCTGCGTCGTCAGCCACGCGGGCTTGTCGACGGCCAGCCAGTCCTCGCAATCGGCGAGCACGCGCTCCGCGCCGAGGACGATCGACTCGGGCTCGCTGGTGAAGGCGTAGGTGTCGACGCGCGTGCCCGCAGCGATCACATCGGGAAGCTCGTCGCCCGTGTGCGGCTTGCCGTCGAGGTGCAGGCCGCCGTGCCACAACATGCTGTCGAAGTGCGCGACGTCCCAACCGCAGCGGGCGCGCGCGTCGGCGAGGAACTCGCTGCGCGATTGCGGGGTAGTGGTCGTCCAGCGCAGTCGCAACAGCGGCGGGTCGAAGCGCTCGCGAGGGGTTCGGGGCGTCGTCTTCATCTCGGCAATCGGTTGCCTTGTGTACTCGTGTTGCGAGAACGCGTGTCTCGGTGGCGGAACGCCTTGTCGTGAGAGAGGGTAGGGCGTGGTGGCGAGGCAAGGCGTGGAATACGCGAAGAAAGACGGAGCTCAGTTCGCTCGGGATCGAATCTCGCCCGACGCCGAGGACTTCGTCGATGCCGATCAGATCGCCGAACGCCTCGCGTGGACTCCCAAACAGCGACTCGACTATCTCGTCGACATCCTCGACTTTGAGACTCGCGCGCGGCTGGCGCAGCGCATCTCGTGACGCTGGATCGGGCGCCCCGGTTCCAACCCGACGCGATGTTGCGCGTGCTCGAACGCCACGGCGTCCACTACGTCGTCATCGGCGGTCTCGCCGCAACGCTCCACGGATCACCGCTTCGAACGGGCGACGCCGACATCTGCCCCGCTCGCGATCAGGCGAACCTGACGCGCCTGGCGGCTGTACTCGTGGAGATGAGCGCGAGAATTCGCGCCCCCGATGCGCCCGGCGGACCTTCCTTCGCGTGCGATGCTGCACTCTTGTCGAGCGTTCAGTTGCTGAACCTGACGACGGGACTCGGCGAACTCGGCATCGCCTTCCAGCCGGCGGGGACGGAAGGTTATGAGGATCTGCTGCGACACGTCGAGCGCAACGACCTCGACGGTCTCGTGGTTCCGGTCGCATCGCTGGAAGACGTGATCCGATCGAAGCGGGCGGCGGGCCGCGCCAAGGACGCCGCGGCGCTCCCGACGCTCGAGACGCTGCTGTCGATGAGGAAGCGCTCGAGCTAGGGAAGCCGCGCCGGATCGAGCACGCCGCTCGCGATTACATCCGCCATCCAGCGCCCCGACGCCTTCACGCTGCGCCGCTGCGTCTGCGCATCGAATCCGACGAGGCCGAAGCGCTCCGGGCCGAAGCCGAAGTTCCACTCGTAGTTGTCGACGGCGGTCCAGTGGAAGTAACCGCGCACGTCGGCGCCGCGTTTGCGCGCGCGATCGAGCGCGGCGAGGTGCGCGGCGACGTAGCGGATGCGAAAAGTCTCGTCGGTGGTCGGCACTCCGTTCTCGGTGACGAGCAGCGGCACGCCGGGCAGTGCCTGCGCGACGCGCACGAGGCCGTCTTCGAGGCCGCCCGGGTGCACTTTGCGGTGCATGGCATCGACCGGCGCGTCGTCGCGATCGGACCACGAGCCCGGCCCGTCCGCGCCGAAGCTCGTGGAGTTGTAGAAGTTGAAGCCGTACGCATCGAGCGCGCCGCGCAGGTGGGGGATTTCTTCGGGCTCGTTCCACTCGCCCTGAGCCCGTTTGTCGCCCTCGCTTCGCTCGGGCTCGCGCGTCGGCACGCGCACCCAGCCCGTCGCGAGCGCTTCGAGCAGCACGCCGTGGTACCAGGCGTCGAAGCGCTGCGCGGCGTCGCATTGCAGCGCGTCGTCCGGATTCTCGGGGCGCGGGTCGAGATACACCTCGATGGTCGCG
>JAGSPS010000159.1 GCA_018262315.1 Deltaproteobacteria bacterium
GAGCGGCATGTAGATCGCGACGCGGTCGCCCTTCTGCACGCCGAGACCCTTCAGCACGTTCGCGAACTTGCAGACGTCGCGATGGAGTTGGCCGTAGGTGATCACGCGCGAGTCGCCGGGCTCGCCCTCCCAGATGATCGCGGCCTTGTTGCGGCGCCATCCGTTCTCGCCGTCGAGGTGCCGATCGAGGCAGTTGTACGAGACGTTGGTCTGTGCGCCGACGAACCAGCGGGCGTGCGGCGGCTTCCAGTCGAGCACCTTCTTCCAGGGCCGAAACCAGGAGACGTGCTGCTTCGCCATCTGCGCCCAGAAGCGCTCGGGATTGCGCGCGCCGAGCTTGCGGTACGCCGCGACGTCCTTCTTGCTCCAGTTCGCGCGCTTCGCGAACTCCTTGGGAGGTTCGAAGCTCCGTTTTTCCTTCAGCAGCGATTCGATGTCGTCCATGGGGGACCTGCCTCCTTGGGAGCAATCACGTGGAAGTTGGCGAGTTCAGTGGAAGAGCGCTTCGACGTCCGTCACGCGTTTCGGAATCGACGCAGTCAAGTTTTCGTGCCCGTCGTCGGTGACGACCACGTCGTCCTCGATGCGCACGCCGATGCCGCGCAGCTGCGCGGGAGCCTTCTCTTCCCGCGGCGGGACGTAGAGCCCCGGCTCGACGGTGAACACGATGCCCGGCGCCAGCCGGCGCGGTTTGCCGTCGACGGCATAGGCGCCGACGTCGTGCACGTCGAGCCCGAGCCAGTGGCTGGTGCGGTGCATGTAGAAGGTCTTGTACGCGCCGCTCTGGATCGCGTCGTCGAGCGGGCCCGCGAGCAGCTTCAGGTCGATCATTCCCTGCACGAGAATGCGCAGCGCGGCATCGTGCACGTCGTCGAGCGTGTTGCCCGGTCGTGACACTTCGAGCGCCGCCTGTTGCGCCGCGAGCACCACCTCGTAGAGGTCGCGCGCCGGACCGCTGAAGCGTCCACCGGCCGGATAGCAGCGCGTCACGTCGGAGGCGTAGCCGGCGAGTTCGCAGCCGGCGTCGATCAGCACGAGATCGCCGTCGTGCAGCGGCTGGTCGTTGCTCACGTAGTGGAGGATCGTCGCGTTCGCGCCGCCGCCGACGATCGTCTCGTAGGCGGGGCCAGCGCCTCCGCGCCGCCGGAACGTGTAGTCGAGCGCAGCCGCGAGCTCGTATTCGAAGACGCCTTCGCGCGCGAGCCGGGCGGCGGCGGCGTGGCCCTCGCGGCTGATCTCCGCGGCGCGCCGCATGATGTCGAGTTCTTCGGGCTCCTTGAACAGGCGCAGTTCGTGGACGATCGCGCGCGGATCGACGACCGCCTCGGGCGGTACCACGCCGTTGCGCGAGTGCTGTCGCGACAGCTCGACGGTCTCGCTGAACCTCGCGTCCACGCGCGCGTCGCGGCCGAGCACGTGGTAGACGCGTTTCACCCGCTCGAGCAGCGCAGGGAGCTTGTCGAGCAGCTCCGTGTGGGGGTGCGCGGCGTCGGCGCCGAACTCCTCGACGGCGCCCTCGATGCCGGGGCGATGGCCGGTCCAGGTCTCGGCGTCGCGGTCGCGTGGCTCGACGAAGAGCGTATAGACCGGGCCGCCGTCGGTGCGCAGTACAGCGGCGGCGTTCGGGTGGTCGAAGCCGGTCAGGTAATGAAAATCGCTGTCCTGGCGGAACGGGAAGTGGGTGTCGGCCGAGCGCCGCGCAAGACCGGCGCCCAGGAAGAGCGCCACCGAGTCCGGTTCCATTGCAGCGAGGACGCGCTGGCGTCGGGTCTTGTGCACGGCGGCAGAATACCCGGTCAGGGGAGCGCGGCGCACACGACGCTCACGTCGGCGCAGTAGGTGGCGCAGACGCGGTCGCCGATCGCGACGGCCGTGTAGTAGAGCCCGCCCTCCGCGCTGCGCGGCAGCGCCACCGTGCGCACGGCGCCCGACGCTGCGACGACGTGCACGACACCGCTCCAGCGCGTCACGACGGCGCGTCCGTCCGCCTCGATGCGCAGGTCCTGGACGAAGTCGCGACCGTCTTCGAAGGCGCCGTCGAGCACGATCTCGCGGCCCGAGCTGGCATCCAGCGCCGCTCCGGGCTGCGTCATGCGCAGCACGAGTCGCGATCCCTGCTGCCAGCTGAAGAAGCCGCGGCCATCGGCGGCGAAGCGCAGGAACTGCAGCTCGGGCGCCGCGATGCGCAGGATCTCGCGGCCGGTCGCGAGTTCGAGCACGCGTGCGTCGTGACGGCTCGGGCCTCCGTCCCGCGGCAGGAGATCGGTGTTCACCCACACGACCTGTCGGACCGGGTCGTATGCGAGGCTCTTCGCCGCCACGATCACGTCCCCCTCCGAGGTGAGCGGCAGCTCGGCCTCGACGGCGCCATCGGCATCGAGAACCACGACCGATCCGCTTCCCCCGCCCATCGCGCCGTAGCGTGTCGCGAGCAGCCGGCCGTCGGGCAGCAGAGCCAACTCATTGAGGCCGGTGCCCGCAGCTTCGAAGCGGCTCGCTTCACCAGTCGCCGGATCGACCCACCCCGCCGCTTCGTAGAAGGTCGTGTAGTAGATGCGCCCATTCGGGTGGGCGAGGACATCCCAGACGCCGGCGCGCGGTTCGGCGGCCGCGGTCGGAATCGGAGCGAGCAGCGACTCGCTGCGCAGATCGAAGCGGCCGATCACCTGCGGCCCGGCCTCGCGCATATCGGCCATCGCGTCGCCGCCTGCGCTGCGCGCCGCATTCCAGAACGGCGACTCGCCGAAATAGAGGACGTCCTGGCTTCGGTCGCCGTACCAGGCGCAGTAGCGCTCGCTGCTGCTGGGTGGGGGCGCGGTTGCGGTGTGGGCGCCCCGAGGCGTCGTTCTGCACGCGATCCCGATCAGCGCGACGAACGTCGTGCAGGTTGCAACGATGCCACATCGGGATGCGGTGCGTGCGAGTCGGGAAAGCAGATGAATCTCCCATCGTTGCGGCGTTCGATACCGTGTCGCGCTTACGACAGTGGCGCGGTCTGCCACATCGGGTGGCAGACACGGGCGCAGTCACTGAATGTGAATCGCCGACATTTCGAGGACTTGGCGCATCGATTCGCTCTCTCAATTCTTGGCACAGCGAATGCAATAGGTAGAGGCGTGGAGACGTTCTGGATCGGCGCCGGCAGATGGCAACGGGCGCGCTCATCGGCCGGAGTCGGAGTTTCGGGGATTCCGGGGTAGCACCCTAGACAAGGCGCTTTCCCCCAAAAAGCAATCGGCACCCGCCTTCCCGGAATCCCCGGGACGCCAGATCGAGGAAACCCTCCGATCAAGTTGATCGGAGGGTTTTTTTGTTCGGCGCCCGAAAACCGGGGTGTCAGGAGGCGGCTTCGGAATTCTCGTCCGAACCGTCGCGGAGCACTTCGACGATCTCCTGGGCGAACGCCCCGACGAACCAGCGCTTCAGCTCGGGCACTCCGGCGAGATCTTCTCGTACCGACGGGTCGCGCCACGCGATCGCTTCGAGGCTCGTGTTCGGGCAGAGCACACCCGGATCGAGTTCCAGCTCCTTCGCTCGCTTCGCACGCCAGCGCTTCAGTCGTTCTACGCGGCGCTCGGTGCGGCGATCCATCCGGCGGCGGCCACTGGCCACCTTGCGGAGCGGCTCGTGCGGCGAGCGCTGCCCGCGCCCGACCGCAGCGAGGATCTCGCGGCCCAGCCGGCGCAGGATCAGCTCGGTCACACCTTTGATGCCCGCGAGGTCGTTCTGTTGGGTCGGCTGGAGCTGGGCGATCTCCATCAGGGTGCGGTTGCCGAGCACCTTGAAGGGCGGCCGGTCGACCTCACGCGCACGCGCGTCGCGCATCAGATAGAGCTCGCGCAACACCGCCAGCGACGCCGCGTCGAGTGCCTTGGCGCCCTTGATGCGCAGGTAGCCGGCGTCGTCGAATTCGCGAACCGGCCAGGTGCGACGCATCAGCGCCTCGAACTCCTGCTGGGCCCATTCGAAGCGCCCCAGCTCCCGGAGCTGCGCCTCGAGGATCTTCGCCATGCGCTCCAGATATGTGACGTCGGCGGCGGCATACACGAGTTGGCTTTCGCGCAGCGGTCGCGCCGACCAGTCGGAGCGCTGCTCGTCCTTCGGGAGCAACACACCGAAATGACGCTTGGCGATCGCCGCGAGCCCGACGGCCGGGTAGCCGAGCAGCTGCGCCGAGACCATCGTGTCGAAGAGGTTCTCGAACTCGAACGAGCAGTCGCGCTTGAGTACGTAGAGGTCGTACTCGGCGGCGTGGAAGATCTTGCGGATCTTCTTCGACGCGAACACCGGCGCCAGCGGCGCCAACTCGGCGGGTCCGCCCAGCGCGAGCGGATCGATCAGGTAGATGCCCTGACTGGTGCCGATCTGCACGAGACAGGTCTTGTCGAAGTAGTGATAGAAACTGTCGGCTTCGGTATCGACCGCGATCGTGGTCTCGCGGAGGAGTTCACGCGACAGCGCCCGAAGGTCGCTGCCGCGCTCGATGCGCTCGTAGTCAGCCACCGGCAAACCTGGCTTCCTGGGGGTCATTTTCTGTCGAGGGGGCGAGCCGATCGAATCCGCTACTGCGGCGTTGTCACGCGAGGAGGAAGACTCTCACGCGGCGCTCGCATCCTAACTCAGGCCGCCCCGCGAGGGAAGCGAAGCCCCGCGCCGCGGGGGAGCGCCTATGCTCTGCACCCCATGCCGCGCGCCGGCTCTGCCATCCAATCCAATCCCGACGCGGTCCTCGCGGCATCGCTGGCGGCCACGGATGCGCTCGCGGCGACAGGGGCCGGGCGCGCGGATGCAGCGCTGCTCTTCGCCGTCGGCCGCGACCTCGATGTCGAGCGGGCCGGCGCTGCCGCTCGCGAGGCGCTCGGTACCCGAGTCGTCACAATCGTTGTCGGCCACGCCGTCGCGGCGGGCGCCAGCGAGAACGAGGACGGCCCGGCCGTGGCGGTGCTCGCGCTGTGCGGCGTCGAAGCCACGACGTTCCGGGTCGCCGGAACGAGTGGAGTCGAGGAGGCGATTGGCCCAGAGGTCGAGGCCCTGCTCGGTCGCTCCACGATCGAGACCGACCTGGTAGTGGTTTTCGCGGATCCCCTCGGAATCGACGCGACGCGGCTGGCTGGCGCCCTCGCCGACTTGCAGCCCGCGACGGTCGTGGGCGCCGGCGCGGCGCTTGACGCGGCTGGTCGCCCGCAGCTCGCCATTGCCGAGCGCGCCGTGCGCAGCGGCGCCTGCGGATTGGTCCTCGCCCTCGATGCTCCGGCTCACGTGGCCGTGAGCCAGGGCTGTCGCCCGATCACCGATCCGTTCACCGTGACGCGCGTCGAGGGCAACTGGCTGCTGGAGTTGGACGGCAAACCGGCCCTCGACGTCTACTGCGAGATCGCACGCGAACCGCTGGCGGCTGACTTGCGTCAGGCCGCCGCTCGGCTGCTCGTGACGATTCCGCTCCGCGCGTGCCGTCGTGGCGACGCGGGCGACGCCTGGGTCGCGCGCCGCGTCGCCGGCTTCGCACCCGAGCGACGTGCCTTCGCGCTGCCCGAGCCGCTGCGCGTTGGCACGCTGTTGCGATTCGCGCTGCGCGACGCCGATCTAGCCCGCGAAGACCTGTCGCGTGCACTCGCACGCGTCGTCGGTCCGGTGAGCGCTGGTCTCTATCTCAGTTCGTCCGCCCGCGGCCGCGCACTCTTCCAGCATCCGGGGCTCGAGTCCGCTCTCGTCGCGAGCGCCCTCGCGCCCGCCCCGCTCGCCGGACTCTTCGGCTCCTTCGAAATCGCCCCCCTCGCCGGCTCCCTCCAACACCTCGCCCACGCCGGCATCCTCGTCACGATCTGAGTTGACTTGGGGACGTTCCTGCCGCGTTGCCTTTGTTGAAGTCAGGAACGTCCCCAAGGCAACGGACCATTCGTTAGGTTTCCGGACTTCGAGGAGGGCGACCGCGTGCGTTGGTCCAATGCGTTCATTCCCACGCTGCGCGACGATCCCGCCGACGCCGAGGCGATCAGCCACAAGCTGCTCGTGCGCGCCGGCCTGATCCGCCAGCTCTCGGCCGGCATCTACTCGATCCTCCCGCTCGGCTGGCGCGTATGCCGCAAGATCGAGGCGCTGATCCGCGACGAAATGGACCGCATCGGCGCCCAGGAGTTTCGGCTCCCGGCCATGCACCCGGCCGAGCTGTGGCAGCGCTCGGGCCGCTGGTCCGTGATGGGCGACGAGATGTTCCGCCTGAAGGACCGCCGCGGCGCCGATCTCTGCCTGGGCATGACCCACGAAGAAGTCTTCACGACGATCGCCACCGAACTCCGCTCGCATCGCGCGCTGCCGCAGATCTGGTACCAGATCCAGACGAAGTTCAGGGACGAACCGCGCCCCAAGTCGGGCCTGTTGCGCGTCCGCGAGTTCGTGATGAAGGACGCGTACTCGCTCGACCTCGACGAAGCGGGTCTCGATCACTCCTTCAAGCTCCACTTCGACGCGTACCGGCGGATCTTCGAGCGCTGTGGTCTCGCGCCGCTGGCGGTCGAAGCGTCGTCGGGCGCGATGGGCGGCAGCGAGTCGATCGAGTTCATGGTGGCGAGCGACGCGGGCGAGGACTGGGTCGCGTCGTGCAGCGCCTGCGGGTACGCCGCGAATCTGGAGAAGGCGACGTCGAGGCTCGACGCCGTCGAAGCTGCCGCGGGCCGGTCTGATGACTCGGAGGGCTCCGCGGCCCCCGAGCCGTTCGCGACGCCGGGCGTGCGCAGCATCGACGACCTCGTGAACTTCGCGGGCGGCGCGCCGGCCGCGCGCCAGATCAAGACGCTCGTCTACGTGCTCGACGGTGCGACCACGCTGGTGTTGCTGCGCGGCGATCACACACTCTCGGAGCAGAAGCTCGCCGACGGCGCGGGCGCCGCACAGGTGCGCGCCGCGAACGCCGAGGAGATCCGCGCAGCGCTCGGCGCATCGGCGGGCAGCCTCGGCGCCGTCGGCGTCACCGGTGTGCGCATCGTCGCCGACACCGCGCTGCAGGGCCGCCGCGACATGACGACCGGCGCCAACCGCGACGAGTTCCACGTGCGCGGCGTGGACGTCGCGCGCGACATCCGCGTCGACGCCTGGCTCGAGCTGCGCGAAGTGAAGGCCGGCGAGCCGTGCCCCATGTGCGGAAGCGCGCTGGGCGTCGCCAAGACCATCGAGGTCGGCCACATCTTCAAGCTCGGGACGAAGTACAGCGAGAAGCTGGGCGCTGTCGTGCAGGACGAATCGGGCGGATCGGTGCCGATCGTGATGGGCTCGTACGGAATCGGCGTGGGGCGCGTGATGGCGTCGATCGTCGAGGCGTGTCACGACGCGAACGGCATCATCTGGCCC
>JAGSPS010000160.1 GCA_018262315.1 Deltaproteobacteria bacterium
CCACGAACACGGTGTCGGAGATCCCCGCCCCGCGGTCAAGTGTTGCCTTGGGGACGTTCTTGGCGTGTTGCCTCCAGGAGCGTCCCCAAAGCAACGAAGGCAACACCCCAGGAACGTCCCCCATCCCCAAGTCGGGTAGGATGGGCGGGTGGCGATGGGGTTGCGGATTGGATCGGTGGAACTCGGGGTGCGGCCTTGCGTGGCGGTGCCGTTCGCGGATCGCACGACGCGGGCCGAGGTGCTGGCGCTCGCGGTGCGCGGGCTCGACGTCGCGGAGTTGCGCGTCGATCACTTCGCGCGCTTCGATGCCGGCCATGTCCTCGCGCAGCTCGACGTGTTCGCCGGGGTCCCCGTGCTCTCGACGATCCGCAGCGCCGCCGAGGGCGGCGGCTGGCGGGGGACCGAGGCGGAGCGACTGGCGCTGTTCCGCGCGCTGATCCCGCGCGTCGACGCGGTGGACGTCGAGATCGCGAGCGAAATCGCGCGCGATGTCGTCACGGCGGCCCGCGGCGCGGGCAAGCTCGCGATCGCCTCGTTCCACGATTTCGCGAGAACGCCCGGCGATGCGGCGCTCGCGGACGTGGTGGCGCGCGGTCGCGCGCTCGGGGCGGACGTCGTGAAGATCGCGACGGCGGTCGCGACTCCGGCCGACCTGCGTGCGCTCGCGCGGCTGCTGGTCGGCACCGACGGCATCGGTCTCATCGCGATCGGCATGGGCGACCGCGCGCTAGCGACGCGGCTGCTGTTCCCGGCGCTCGGCTCGCTGCTCACCTATGCCCACGCCGGCGCGGCCACGGCGCCCGGGCAGATCCCGCTCGACGAGATGCACTCGCTGTTGCGGCGGCTCTTTCCGGCCTAGCCGAGGCCTGGCCGCTACTCGCCCTTCCCCACACCGCCCATGAAGTCGCCACCCTTCGCGGCCGGCGGCGCGGCGACTTCGACGATGCGCTCGGGCACGTCGTCCCATTCGAGACGCAGCGCGCGGGTCATGATCGCGTGCATCTCGTAGAGCGCGGTGATGTAGGTCAGCTCGAGGATCGCCTCTTCGGAGAGGTGCGCGCGCAGGCGCTCGAAGCAGGCGTCCTGCACGCGGCCGTTCTGGAGCACGAGTTCGTCGACGTAGGCGAGCACGGCGCGCTCGGCGGGCGTGAAGACATCCGACCCCGACCAGCTCGCAACCGCCTGAATCTTTTCCTCGGCGAGTCCGACGTCGCGCGACGCTTTGCAGTGCTGCGAGAACACGAACTGGCTCTCGCGCAGGAAGCCGGCGCGCGTCTGGCCGAGTTCGCGCAGCCGGGGATCGAGCTTGCGCTTCGGGCTGCGGTAGAACGCGAAGCCCGCGACGGCGTGGCGGAAGCAATCGGGCACCAGCGCGAACACGGTCCACCAGTTGCCCGGCGTGCCGGTGGCGGTGCCGGGTTCGGCGACCGGGCAACGACCGCCGAAGAGCAGGTCGTAGACGGTCTGCACGTCGGGCGGCGCTTCGGCACGCGGAACCTGTCGCAGTCGGGGCATCGCGGATCTCCTCGCCGGAAAGCGCGCGAAGCTAGCGTGCCTCCCTCGGCGCGAGCGGCAGGCGAACCGCGAACACGGCGCCGCGGCGGGCGGGCCGCTCGATCTCGATCGAGCCGCCGTGCGCACGCGCAATCTCGCGGGCCAACGCGAGTCCGAGACCCAGCCCCGCACCCTTCGCAGCGGCGGAGCCGCGCTCGAAGCGCGAGAAGGCGATGGCGCGGTCGGCTTCGCTCATGCCGGGGCCGGTGTCGCGCACGCGCACCCGCACCTCGTCGCTCGCGGGACGCGCCTCGATCGTGACGCGGCCCCCTTCGGGTGTGTACTGGAGCGCGTTGTGGACCAGGTTGGCGAAGAGCTGGTGCAGCCAGGTCGGATCGCCGCGCACCGCGCCCTTCGACTCGGCCGCCACCACGAGTTCGATGCCGCGTTCTTCGGCGAGCACCGCGAAGAAGTCGCCGACGTCCTCGAGCAGCGAGTCGATCTCGACGCGCACGGTGTGGGCGGCGTCGAGACCGCCTTCGGACTGCGCGAGCCGCAGCATCGCGTTCACCGTGTCCGAGAGCGTCACGACCTGGTGGAGCACGTCGCTCAGCACGACGCGGTATTCGGCGGGCGTGCGCTCCTTGGCGAGTGTCACGTCGAGTTCGCCCTGCATCGCGTTGAGCGGCGTGCGCAGCTGGTGGGCGGCGTCGCCGGAGAAGTGGCGCATGCGTTCCATGCCCTCCCGGATGCGCGCGAGCATGTCGTTCAGCGTGCCGGCCAGCTCGTCGAGCTCGTCGCCCGAGCCGGTCGTGGGGATCGCCTCGTCGAGGCGCTGGCTCGAGATGCGGCGCGCGCTGCGGGTGATCGTCGCGATCGGCCGCAGACTGCCGCGCGAGAGCAGGTAGCCGAGCAACGCCGTGACGAGGAGCATGACCGGCGCCGCGGTCCAGAAGGCGTCGCGGATCGCGGCCGCGCTGCGCGCGAAGGGGCGCGAGTAGACCATCAGCTGCGCGATGCCCTGGTCGCCGCGACCCGAGAGCACGAGATAGGGATAGCCCCAGCCGACCTCGACTTCGCGCACGCCCGGGTCGGCCTTGCCCATCAGCACCCGCTTCGGCAGCGGCACTTCCATCATCGCCGCGGCGCCGACGCTCACCAGGCGCTGGCCTGCCGGGTCGAAGTAATCGATGCCGATACGCAATTCCGGGTCGCCGCTCGAGGCCTGGCGATCCGCGAACTCGCGCCATTCGCCGACGGCGCCGGGGGTGGCGTCCATGTGCTCGATGAGCTGCGCGAGCTGCAGCTCCATCAACAAGCGGGAGTCCTTGTTGATGCGCTGTTCGGCGCGGTGGTAGACGTAGGCGGAGAAGGCGCTCGTCGTGATGCCGATCACGACCACGTAGCGGAGCGTCCACTTCGCCCCGATCGACAGCGTCCTACGCAACGACGCTCTCGCCCGCAGCAGGGGCGGACTCGGGTTCTGCGTCGCGCTCTTCGAGGATGTAGCCGGCGCCCTTCACGGTGTGGATCAGGCGCGTCGGTTGGCCGTGGTCGATCTTCTTGCGCAGGCGGTTGATGTGGACGTCGATCAGGTTGGAGAAGCTCTCGAAACCCCAGCCCCAGACGTTCTCGGTGATCATCGCGCGCGACACCACATGACCGCGGTGGCGCAGCAGGTACTCGAGCAGGGCGAACTGCTTGGGCGAGAGATCGACGCGCCGGCCGCCGCGTTCCACGGTGCGGCGGTTCATGTCGAGCACCAGGTCGGCGATGTCGAGGCGACCGTCTTCCGGCTCGCCGAGGCGCCGGCGCGCGATCGCACGGATGCGTGCGAGCAGCTCGGCGAACGCGAAGGGCTTGGGCAGGTAGTCGTCGGCGCCGAGTTCGAGCCCGCGCACGCGATCGCCCACCGCGCTGCGCGCCGACAGGAACAGCACGGGCGTCGCAATGCCCGCCTGGCGCAGGCGGCGCAGGACCTCGAAGCCCTCCATGTCGGGCAGCATCACGTCGAGCAGGATCAGGTCATAGGCGCCGTGGGTGGCGCGCTCGACCCCGCTCGAACCATCCGAAACCACTTCCACGACGAAGCCGTGTTCGCCAAGACCCTTGAAGATGTACTGCTGGGCCGCCGGGTCGTCTTCGATGTAGAGGATTCTCAATGCGTTCCTCCTGCCGCCTGATCCGGGAAACTAGCCGGGGCGACGGAATCGAGCATGACCGTGCGTTCATGGACCCCTTGGGGGCGCGCGCTGGATCGATCGTGCTCTAAGCTGCGCCGCGATGCGGCGACTCCTGGATACGCGACGCACTCCGGTCGCGACGATCGCGGTCGCCGCACTGATGCTCGCGGCGTGTGGGCCGGCAGCGCCCGTCGTCGGCGACGACCCGCCGGGTCGCGTGCGCCTCTCGTTCTTCGCGTTCGGCGACGCGGGCGCGTTTCCCAACTGGTTCCGCTCGTGGCAACCCCAGATGCGCGTGGGCGCCGTGCTCGAAGCCGAGCAGCGCCGCCGGCCCGCCGACGCGCTCGTGATGCTCGGTGACAACTTCTATCCCGACGGCTTGCTCGAGAAGGAACTCGAGTACCGCGTGCGCGAGAACGTGGTGCGGCCGTATTGCGTGTTTCTCGCGCTCGACGGGCCCGAATCGTCGCGCGTCGCAAACGCCTGCGGACCGGCGCATCGCGGCGAGCGACCGATCCCGTTCTACGCCGTGCTCGGCAATCACGATCTCGAGGTTCCCGAGAGTCCGCGTCTCCAGCGCGAAATCGTGCCGCGCTTCGTTCCGAACTGGCACGTGCCCGCGCAGTCGGTCGAAGTGATCGAACTCGCGGACTCGGAGCTGAATCCCGGCGTCTCGCTGATTCTCTACGACGCGCTGGCGCTCGCCGAGCGCGACGACGCGGCGTCGCTGGAGCGTGCGTTGCGAGAAGCGCACGGCCCCTGGCGCATCCTCGCCAACCACTATCCGATCCAGGAGAAATCACACCCCGGTCCGTGGATCCAGAAGGCACTCGCCGGGATCGACGTGCCCGTCCATCTGCATCTCGCCGGTCACGATCACAATCTCCAGATCGGTGTTCCGGCGCCGCAGAGCCCGTACTTGCAGGTCGTCGCGGGATCGGGCGGTGGGGAGCGCGCCGCGCGGCATGCGCTCGTCGGCGGCCGCTTCGCGATGACCCAGCCCGGCTTCGCGCGGATCGATCTGGTGGGCGACGGCGAGACGGCGCGCCTGGTCGTGTCGCTCGTCGCGCTACCCGTTTCGAACCTCGCGGTCTGGGTTCCAGCCCGCGTCGTCGCGCGCTGGTCGGTGGGACTGGGCGGGGACGTGCGGGAGGAGGCGCTCGCCAAACCGTGAGCCGGCGTCGCGTTCGCCCCTCACACGAGACAAACTCTCCGCATGAGCGACGACGCCGACGCGATCCGCAACCTCCTCTACCGCTACGCCGAATGCATCGACGCGGCCGACTTCGACGGCGTTGCGGCGCTCTTCGAACACGGCGCCGTCGCTGCGCCCGGAATGAAGGAACCGGCGCGCGGCATGCTGGCGGTCGCGCGCCTGTACCGGTCGACGAGTCGCGTGCACGGGGACGGCACGCTGCGGACCCAGCATCTGGTGCTGAACCCGATCGTCGAGATCGATGCCGCCGCGGGAACCGCGACGTCGCGGTCGCGCTACCTGGTGCTCCAGGCGACGCCGAAGTTGTCGCTCCAGCCGATCATCGCCGGGCGCTATCGCGACCGCTTCGAGCGCGCCGGGGGCGGCTGGCGCTTCAGTTTCCGCGAGATCCAGATCGACCTCGTCGGCGACCTTTCGGAGCATCTGAGCTTCGACCTCGGGGCGACGCTCGACCGCGCCGGCGGCGGTTGACGCCCCCGAGCCGCCCGTTCTCCGGGGATCCCCTCGGGAGGCGGGAGGCGCCTCTGGCCAGTGTCGGCTGCTCGTTTGGCGAGCTAGGCTCGGAGGCGTTCCGATTCACCGAATCGCCTGGGGAGAGGGGACGAAGGGGGTCGCCATGAATCGCATTCGGGCTGCACGCCAAGCCCTCGGCTGGACCCAGAACGAACTCGCCGACCGAGCGGGAATCTCGCCGCGCACGATTCACGCGATCGAGAAGGGCGCGACCTGCCGGCAGGCGACCAAGCGCTGCCTGCTCGCCGCGCTCGGCGTTCCGTGGGAGTTGCGCGCCGAATACTTCCCGATCGCACAGGCGGTGCGCCGCGCTCCGGCTCGTGTCGCCGAAGAGGCGAAGAGCGCCTGACCCGCGTTCGCTCGCGCCAGCAACTGGTTCGCGGCACTCACTCTCGGACAATTGCTCTCAGGAAATCTGACTCGCGAGTTCGCGCGCCTGCGCGATCGCGTCGCGCCACGTTCGCAACATGAAGTCGCTGAGCAACTTCGTCACGACCGCGTGAGAACCGGATTCGCGCGCGCGGCCTGCTTCGAGTTCGACCCCGGCGCGCTCGTTCTCGATGCGCGATTCGAATCCCTTCCAGGCCTGGCGCAGCCAGGCCGTGTGGCGCGGGAAGTCCTGCGTCGCTGCGTCTTGCAGCACCTTGAACGCCCACCACGCCGAGCCCGCGTCGGGTTCGGATCCGCCGCTCGCCAGCTCGGCGGGAATCACGCCGTCGAGATATACCGGCAGGAAGACGCCCGTGCAGGGCGTCGCGAACGAGATCCACACCGGCCAGGGCGCGCGCCGTTCGCGCGGCAGCGCGGCGACGAGACTCGCGGTCGTCGTTCCGATCGGCTCGCTGTGCATGCACAGCGTGAAGAACGACTCGTCCTCGGTCGTCGTGCCCGGCATCCGCACCGGTCCGCCAGCCAGGTGATCGCGCAGGATCGACTGCATCACCGCCACGTCGATGTGTCCCTGCGCGGTGTCGAGCAACTCGCGCGAACGGCGCAGCCGTCCCTCGGAGATGCGCCCGGGCACGCCCGGGTTGCGGTACGCCGCGGCCATGTCGAGACGCCCGCCGTTCGTCCACCAGCCCCGCGCACGCGCGAAGCCCTCGAGGTCGCGCGACCCGATCTCCCAGTCGCTGGTGAGCGAGATGTGGTTCGAGACGGCGTCGCGCCGCAAACGCCGTGCGGCCCAGCGCCGGTTCGAGGTTTGCAGCGTCCAGGCTTCCTCGGGATCCGCGATCAGGAAGCCGTTGTGATAGCCGGACTTGTCGGGGCCGAGAGCGGCGCCGCCCTGTCCGTGGGTCTCGATCAGCGTCGCCATCACTTCGAGCGCTTCGCGCGCCGAGCGGCCGCGCTCGAGGCCGAGTCGCACGAGGTCCATGCCGATCAGGCCCGGCCGCTCCTCGATCTCCTCCTTCGAGAAGACCGTCTCGTTGCCGATCGCGACGGCGTGTTCGTTGACGCCCTGCTCGAAGCCCCACACCCACCACGGCGCGTGGCCCATCGCCGCGTACGTCTCGGCGACCTGCGGGATCTCGATGTGGGTGCAACGCGAGGAGGAACCCGGCGCGTGGAAGGCGCCTGGAAACTGTCGGAACGGCTGGCACTCGTGCTCGGAGCGATCGCTGTTCTTGCCGAAGATCGTCGCGCCGATCTGCGTCTCGCCCGCTACGGCAACGATGCAATCGCACATGGAGCGAAGCTAACCCAGCGTTCGGAGACGAGCAGCAGGGAGCCCCGGCCGAAGCACCGAAAACGCCCGCTGGCGCCCCCCCGTCTCCGTCCCCTATCTACAGACGCGCTCCGGTCGCGCGCGCCGATAGCTCAGCTGGATAGAGCACCAGGCTTCGAACCTGGGGGTCGGGGGTTCGAATCCCTCTCGGCGCGCCAGTCGTTTCGCGTGGTTGCGATCGCTCGGTCGAGCGACCCTCCTTGCGGAACC
>JAGSPS010000410.1 GCA_018262315.1 Deltaproteobacteria bacterium
TCGGACACTGCCGTTGCCCGCGGCGCCCAGCGCATCCCATCTGACATCGTCGAGGATGATCAGCACGACGTTGAGCCGCTGCGGCGGGCGTTCCCGGGGCTGCGGCGGCGCCGCCGGCGCCTGCGCGGAGGCGCACGCGTGCAGAATCAGAGCCAGAAGCGCCAGTGCCGGCGTCGACGCGAGCGTGCGCATGGTTCTTCCTACTTGACCCCGAGCAGCTTCACCTCGGTTTCGAACCGCCGGAAGTTCGTGTACGTCGCCGTGCCCGTGAGCGTGCGCGACTCCATCTCGTAGACTTCCGTCATCTCGACCGGCACCCACAGCTGGAGACGTTCGTCCGGCGCGTAGGTGGTGGCGATGCGCGACGCGCGCCCGCGGTGGAGCTGCGGATCGAGCTCGGTCTTCAGGATCCGGCCCGTGCCGGGATCGATCCAGGCCAACCCTTTCGACTTCACATCCCGTCCCCCGTGCGTCTTGATCAGCGCCGGCCGCGCCCGCTCCTCGAAGCTCACCACCCAGGCGCGCTCGCCCTCGGCCGTGTCCTCGCCGACCTTCCTGAAGCGCGACCGTTCCTGCGCCGCCGATTCGAAGAACTCGAGCGCGAGCGTGGGGACGTTCACCGTGCGCACGATGTCGCCGATGTTGTACCGCGCGCTCTCGAACGCGATTGCCCGCGCCTGCGCGAGGGCGTCGGCGGGCGGAGCCAGGAACAGGCGCCGCAGGCGCTCCTGCCGGTCGCGCACCGCGCGGCCGTCCACCTCGACGACGTCCCGGAACGCGAGCCACAGCGTACGTTCCGCGCCCTGCACGCGCACGAGGGCGAACTCGGAAACGAGATCGCGATGCTCGGCGGCGCCCGCGCCGCCGGCCTCGCCTTCAGTCGCGGCCGTGACGTTCTGGAGGTAGCGTTCGTCGGCAACAAGGAGCGAGAACTCCTGCTGGTACTTCGCCACGTACGCGCCTGCGCGAGCCATCACAGCCCGGAGATCGGGCTGCTCGGCGGGCAGCGCGGTCAGGGCGGCGATGAGGAGCGCGAGCGGCATGGGGTTCCGGGTGTCAACGGAGATTATTGATCCGAGCATTGGTGCTACGCTCATCGCATCATGAGACGCGGCCCGAACGTCCGGCCGGCCCGCGCGCCCGTTGAGCGGCCGCCGGCGCCCGGCCCCGGGCGTCAGCCGAAGCCCGGCGCCAGCGCCGACGCGCGGATGTTCGCCGCGCTCGCGGCCGTGCTGCTCGCAGGGTTCGCCGCCCGCTCCCTGGCCACGCTCATTCCGCCGCTGGTGGTCGGCGAGGACGGCGCGTATTACCTCGTCCAGGTCCGCGCCATCGTGCGGGAAGGCACGCTCGCCTTCCCGGACTTCCCGCTCCTCTTCTATGTCCAGGCGGGCTTGGCGCGCCTCCTTGCGACGATGATGGAGCCGCGCGCCGCGATCCTCGCGGCGGTGCGCATCACCGACACATTCATCCCGCTGGCGCTTGCCGTGCCGGTCTTCCTCTTTGCGCGCGCGTTCGTGCGCCCCGGCGGCCGTTCGGGTCAGGGGGCCGCCGCGGTGGCGCTGATCGGCCTCGCGGCGGTCGCGTCGGGCAACGCGCTGTTCATGGCCGGGGGCATGATCAAGAACGCGGCGGCGATGCCCTCCGGGCTCCTCTTCGCCTTCGCCTCGTACCAGTGGCTCCGGGAGGGCCGGCCAGCTGCCCTGGCGTGGGCCGCGCTGTGGTTCGTCCTCGCGTCGCTCACGCACATGGGAGGATTCGTCCTGAGCGCCGCCTTCGGCGCGGGCATCCTCGCGGCCGGCCTTGCGACCGCGACGGTCCGCCCGCGCGTCTGGCTGCCGGCGATCGTGCTGGCGGCATCTCTGGCCGGCTGCCTGATGATCGTGCACGCGCTCGACCCGGACCGCGCGCGGCGCCTCGTCCACGTACTCCTCGCCCCGGGCTGGCTGTTCGCCGGGTCGCCCGCCCTGGCCTGGCTGGGCGGTTCGACGGACGGAGCGCTCCGGGCGCTGCCCGCGCCGGCGGAGGTGTCGTTCGGCAACGCGCTGGGCGTGCTGGGCGTCATCGCCCTCTGGCGGCACCGCCTCGCGATGGACGCGTCCACGCGCGTGCTCCTCGTCGCCTCAACCCTCGTGACGTTCGCGTTCTCGTCGCCGCTGCTTCGCCCGGAGGTGCTCGAGCGCCTTGCGCTGCTCGCGTACGTACCAGGGATGATCCCGGTCGTGTACCTCCTCTGTCGCGAGGCCAGCGCCGCTCTCGTCGTCGCGCCGCTCGTTCTGGCGATGCTGCTGCATGGAGCCCTGGCAGTGAAGACGCTGCGTCAGACCGCCCTGGTGCCCGCGGCCCACGAGGAGCTCGCGCACTTCAGGTCGGTCCTGCCTCCCGGGCGCGTCATCGTGATCGCGCGGCCTCTGCTCCGATGGTGGGTGGCGTGGACGATGGAGACGCATTTCTCCACGCGGGTCGAGTCGGCACTCGCCGCGCGCGACACGTACGACGCAGTGCTGGCGCTCGACGAGATCCGCTCCGGGGCCTTCGGCGTGGCGCCCGGCCCGGCAGACGCTGGCATGCTTGGCGCTGGTGTGAGGGATGGAGCCCTGCTGCGACCCGAAGCGGCGAGCACGCTGGCTGAGGGTACGTTCTTCCGGTTGAGCGCGGTGGCGGCCGAGCCTTCCCGGGGCCGGCGGCCGATTTCGCAGCAGCCGGA
>JAGSPS010000411.1 GCA_018262315.1 Deltaproteobacteria bacterium
TTCCGTCTTTCTTTCATGAACGGAAGTCCCGGAACGGACTGCAAGTAGCGGGGGCGGGGCGTTCGGCCGAAACAATCCGCAGGCGGTTACCGGCGCTCGCCGAGAAGCCGCCGAGCCGCCTCCGCCGAGGACGTTTCGGACGAACGTCACGCCCCCGCGCCTCACGCGTCGGCTTCCGAGACGCGTGATTCGTCTCGGTCAGGCTTCTAGCGGGCGGCGATCGGCGCGTAGCGCTGCTTTGCGTCCGCCGGGCTCAGCGCCGCCGCCTTCGCGATCGCTTCGAGTCGCTTCGGGTCGTCGAGGTCGGACTGCTCGATGCGCGTCTGCAGCGCGCGCGCGGCGCGGAACCAGCCGCTCCTGGTGTCGACGTCGCGCACGCGTGTCTTGCCGGTCTTGGCGTCCTGGATGTCGGCGAACGGCACCGGCACGATGTTCTCGGCCTGGCGCGTGATCAGCACGCTCTGCGTGCCGGCTTGCAGCGCGAAGACGGCGAAGGCGCCGAGGTCGCGGGTGTAGTCGCGGTCGTAGGCGGTGGGCTTGTTGCAGCGCAGCTCGTAGCCGACGTCCTTCTCGCCGCTCGCGATCTTCACGCCGCGCTTCGCGAGCGAATCGGTCACGGCGTTCCGGAGCACCTTGGCGAGCGGCACTTCGGCGAGGCGGATGTGGCCGTGCTCGTCGCGCGGGACTTCCTTGAGGATCGCGAGGTCGGCTTCGTCGAGACGCTCGGCGATCCCCTCGGCGACCACCGCGACGCCGTCGTTGCGACCCTCGAGCGCGAGTCGCTTCACGACCGCGCCTTCGAGAATACGAACCACGTCGTCGAGCTTGATCGTGCCGGGCGGAAACTCTTCGGGGATCAGCGTGATCGGCGCACCGGCGGACTTGCCCGCGCCGAGCGCGAGCGAACCCGATTTTCGACCCATCACCACCACGTAGAACCAGCGGTTCGTCGTGCGGCAATCCTCGATCAGGTTCTCGACGAGAGTGGTGGCGAGTTCGCGCGCCGTCTCGTAGCCGAAGGTCGGGATGCCGGCCGGCAGCGGCAGGTCGTTGTCGATCGTCTTCGGCACGTGCGCGACCTTGATGCGGCCCTGTGCCTGCTCGGCGACGCGACGCGCCGAGAACGCCGTGTCGTCGCCGCCGATCGTGATCAGGTGGTCGATACCGAGCGCGGCGAGCGACTTCACCACGGCTTCCAGCGTCTCGGCCTTCTTGGTGGGGTTGGCGCGCGAGGTGTGGAGGATCGAGCCGCCCTGCAGATGCACGCTGGCGACGTCTTCGAGCGACAGCTCGCGGACGTGCGTGGTGTCGCCTTCCATCAGCCACTTGAAGCCGTCGAGGCAGCCGATGACGCGCGCGCCCGCGTGCAGCGCGACGGTCGCCGCCGCGCCGATCACACCGTTGATGCCAGGAGCCGGCCCGCCGCCGACCACGATGCCGAAGGTCGCCATGTGCAACTCGCCTCCACCGCGCCGCCGTTGCGGCAATTCGCCTGCGTGCCGTGTTCGGGTTGGCGGCCGTCCGGTCGCCGACCGGGATCATCGGGCGGGGGGAAGATGACGGCGGCTCGCGGGGCTGACAAGCACCCGCGATCGGTGACGCGCTTCGTCACTCGGGCCGCAAAGCGTCGCTCCAATGGCCGAGCCCGGCGCCGCGACTCGATGCGCAGCGTGCGATCGAAAGCTCCGCTCGTGCGGCGCGATCTCCGCCCCCTTCTCCCGCTGCACGAACACGCAGCGCCGCGTTGGCACGGGCATCGCAATCAACGGCCGCGATACCGGAGGAGAATCACAATGCTTCTACGCAACTCGCTTCTCGCGCTGGCGGCGCTGGCGGCAGTCGCCGCGGCCCCCGCGTCGGCCACCCCGATCGGAGCTTCCGCGTTCGGCGCCAGCCAGGTCGTCGAGAGCTTCGAGGGGCTCGTGGCCGGACCCAACATCAGCATCGGTCTCGGTGCCAGCTTGCTCCAGCCGGGCACCGTCAGCGCCTTCGCGTTTGCGAGCGGCGTCGTGTTGACGGGCCCGGTGCCGAACCCGGGCGTATTCAACCAGGGAGCCTTCGTCCACGACTTCGCGCTGGCGACCGACGTCACCAACAACTGGGGCAGCAACGGCACCGTCGCGAGCGCGGTCAACGTGCCGCTGGGCACCGCCTACATGGGCGCCTTCGCGAGCGCCGGCAACGCCACGCTCGAGCTCTCGTTCGCGACGCCGCAAGACCGCGTCGGCGCCTACGTGACTGGAGTCAACGGCACCAGCGTGACGATGCGCGTCTACGACTCGTCGGGCGTGCTGCTCGAAACGGTGAGTGCGGCGACCGTGCCGGTCGCGAACTGGGGGACGAACTTCATCGGGATCGAACGACCCGACCAGATTGCGCGGGTGGTGTTCAGCGCGCCGGACTTCGGCCTCGACGGGCTGACCTTCGAGAACAACCTGCTGCTGGTGCCCGAGCCGTCGACGCTCGCGGCGCTCGCGATGGGTCTCGTCGGGATGTGCGGACTCGCGGTGCTGGGCAACGGCCCGCTCGCGACGGCGCCTGCCCGGATCCGGAAAGGCTGAGAGCCTGAGAAAAAATCCCCTCGGTCGCAGCGCTTGCGGCGGCGGGCCATCTGCTGCGTTGCTCCTCCTCGCCATATCCCGATATGACTCGTCGTCGCGCCTTGCAGCTGGCCCACCGGCGCTGCGCGC
>JAGSPS010000013.1 GCA_018262315.1 Deltaproteobacteria bacterium
ATTGACCATGACTCCCAGTCTTTTCGCACATTGCGTGCCAGCGCTCCTGGGTTCATAGCGACCGCCGGAGGGGCGTCGAAGGCACATCTGGGTCGATCCACTGTGGCGTTGAGTCTCAGTCGGCGTCAAGAGGCCTCGCAAAGCATAGGTTTGCGCCCGCAATCTTCTTGGCATACCGCCTGCATTACTCGCGGCTTGCCCGAGGCCGCGAAAGCCCGTCGGAAGGCGCGATTGAATCGGCCGATCGCCACGGTGATGCGACGGCACTGGATTTCCGCATCCCCACAGCTGAGCCTCTACGAGGCCGAGTTGCTGATGCGGGTCGCTGGTATCCGCCAGGTACCGGTGGTCTCAGACGACGCGCTGGTCGGCGTGCTCTGGCATCAAAGTCTGCTGCGGACCGCGCTCGAGACCGTTCTCGAGCATCCTCTCGAACTCGTGAAGGACCTGCTCGCGCGGCTCCCCGTCCTGGAGGTGATGGACCGCAATCCGCTCACCGCGGCGCCCAGCGATCCGCTCATCGAAGTCGCGCGTCGGATGGTGGAGCAACACCTGGGCTGCCTGCCGGTGGTCGAAGCCGAGGGAGATCGCGTGCTGATGGTCGGTCTCGTGGTCGAGAGCGACCTGTTGCGGCTCGCCTACGCGCCGTCGAGCGCTGCCCCCGCCTGAGGGCGGAGCGGAAGCCGGATCGTGAAGGTCGTGCCGCAATCGACGTCGCTCGTCACCTCGAGCTGGCCGCCGTGATCGATGACGATGCCCTGCGCAACCACGAGCCCCAGTCCGCTGCCGTGACCCGCCGGCTTGGTCGTGAAGAACGCCGTGAAGACGTGCGGGAGGTCTTCGGCGGCGATTCCCGTACCGGTGTCGGCGACGGTGATCTCGAGCTCGCGCGCCGCACTGATCCGGATGCCGATGAGCAGCCGCCCGCCCTCTGGCATGGCGTCGATCGCGTTGAGGAAGAGATTCAAGAAGAGCTGCTGCAGCTTGTCGCGATCGCCTCTTACAGTGGGCGTCGCCGCATAGTGTCGTTCCACCGTCACTTCGCGGCGCCTGAGCTTCTCCGACAGGAAGGCGATCGCCGTATCGACGACCTCCACGAGATCGACGGCGACGGGCACCGCCTGCCGGGGCCGCGCGATGTTCAGCAGCGATTGGATGATGGCCGAGATGCGATCGATCTGGTCTCGGATCGTGCGGGCGCGCCATTGCGCCTTCTCGCCCTGGACGGCTGACTCCAGCGCCTCCGCGTGACCGCGAATCACGCCCATCGGCGTGCCGATCTCGTGTGCCAGGCCGGCCACGAGTGTCGCAACCGAGGCGAGGCTCTCGGCGGCGCGCGCCCGCAATTCGGTCTCGCGAAGCTCGTGCTCGGTGAGGCTGTGCTCGCGCGCGAGACTGCGACTCGCTTCCGACAGTTCGCGGTTGAGGTGTTCGAGGACGCGTTCGCGGCGCTCGCTGTAGGCCTCGACCGCGAGTTGCGCGTCGAGCATCAGGATCTTGACGAGCGCCGCGAGGGTCTGGGACACGCGCTCGGGATCGCCGCGAAACGCCTCGCTGATCACGGGAGCCAGCAGGGAGAAAAAGAGCGAGTAGGCGCCGAGGTACCAGCTCAGGTCGAGCCCGACGCGCTGGTGCATTTCGCCAATCCGCATGCGTTCCTCGACGTAGCGGTCGTCGAGACTCGGCGTGGCGAGCGAGAGCAGATACTCGCGCAGCTTGGCGAGCACCCGGTCCTTCACGGCTGGATCGCTGAGCAGGTGCCGCGTGCCTTCGAAAGACAACAGATGACGGTAGAACGAAGAGACGAAACGCGCGGCGTGCCGCTCGAGCAGGGGACCGAGCCCTGCGAGCAGGGCCCGGTCCGTCTCGGTCAAGACGAGGAAGCCAACCCGTTCCTCGAGTTCTTCCTTCATGGCGCCGAACATAGCCCCGTCGGATGCACGAGGGGCGCCCCGCAGGCCGCGACGAGGATCAAATGTTGCGGTCGACGTGCGCTCCTCTGTCGCATTCGCTGGAATCGGCGGAGGACGAGGCGCGAGTGCACAGCACGCCGTGGCGTGTGGCGAGGCGACACGGTTCACGCGATCGTCAGCGGTTCGAGCACTTCGGTTCGCTGGCATGGAGCCTGCAGCCGGGCGTGCCGGCGTTCACTCTAGGAGGGGAGTCGTGCCGAGCCCTGCTGTGACGCGAAGCGAGTACGACATGAGCGTCGTTCGCGGCTTCGCGATTTCCGCGCTCGTGTGGGGCGTGGTCGGGATGACCGTCGGTCTGCTCGCCGCGGTCCAACTCGCCGCGCCCGCGTTCAATCTGTCGCCTTATCTGAGCTTCGGGCGCATCCGCCCGCTGCATACCAACGCGGTCATCTTTGGCTTCACCCTCGGCACGGTGTTCGCGAGTAGCTACTACGGCGTCCAGCGCCTGTGTCGCGTGCGCATGTTCTCCGACACCTTGTCGCGGATCAATCTCTGGGGGTGGAACGCCGTCATCGTCGCCGCGGCGGTGAGCTTGTTGCTCGGCAAGAGCACCTCGAAGGAGTACGCCGAACTCGAGTGGCCGATCGACATCGCGATCACGGTCGTCTGGGTGGTCTACGCGATCAACTTCTTCGGCACCATCGCGCGCCGCAGGGAAAAGGGCATGTACGTCGCGATCTGGTTCTGGATCGCGACGATCCTCAGCATCGCGCTGCTCCACATCTTCAACAGTCTCGAGCGGCCGGTGTCGTGGATGAAGTCGTACTCGATCTACGCAGGGCTGTACGACGCCAACATCCAATGGTGGTACGGCCACAACGCCGTCGGCTTCCTGCTGACGACACCGATCCTGGGCATGATGTACTACTTCCTTCCCAAGCAGGCCGGGCGTCCGATCTTCTCGCATCGGCTCTCGATCGTGCACTTCTGGTCGCTGATCTTCCTCTACATGTGGGCGGGACCGCATCACCTGATCTACTCGCCACTGCCCGACTGGACGCAGACGCTCGCCACCGGGTTCTCCGTGATGCTGATCCTGCCTTCGTGGGGCGGCATGCTGAACGGGCTGCTCACCCTGCGCGGCGCCTGGGACAAGCTGCGCACCGATCCGATCCTCAAACTGTTCGCAGTCGGCATCACCTTCTACGGCATGAGCACCTTCGAAGGGCCGATGATGGCCGTGAAGACGGTGAACTCGCTTTCCCATTTCACGAACTGGACGATCGGTCACGTGCACTCGGGCGCGCTCGGCTGGGTGGCGCTCACGTGTTTTGGGGCGCTCTACTACATGATCCCGCGGCTCTGGCACACGCAGCTGTACAGCCAGCGTCTCGCGGAACTGCATTTCTGGATCGCAACGCTCGGACTGGTGACCTACGTGACGTCGATGTGGGTCTCGGGCATCACACAGGGCCTGATGTGGCGCGCCGTGAACCCGGATGGGAGTCTCGCCTACACGTTCATCGAGAGCGTTGCGGCGATCCACATCTACGATTGGATTCGCGCCGCCGGCGGAGTGCTGTTCCTCTCCGGCGCGTTGCTGATGTTCTACAACGTCGTCATGACGATCCGGCAGGGCAGCGCCGGCGTACCCGAGGGCCTGCCGGCTGGCGCCGTGCCCGTTGCCGGGGGGCGCTAGCGCCATGGCGTGGAACTGGCATCGACCCCTCGAAGCGAAGGGCGTCACGTTCACCGTGCTGACGCTGCTCACGATCCTGGTCGGCGGACTCGTCGAGCTGGTGCCTCCGTACTTCCTGCAGGGCACGATCGATCCGATCGACGGCGTCAAGCCCTACACGGCGCTCGAACTGGAAGGACGCGATCTCTACATCCGCGAAGGCTGCAACAACTGCCACAGCCAGATGATCCGCCCGTTCAAGGCCGAGACGGATCGCTATGGACCGTTCACGATGCCGGGAGAGGGCATCTACGACCGGCCCTTCCTCTACGGATCGCGGCGCACGGGTCCGGATCTCTCGCGCGTCGGCGGCAAGTACCCCGACTCGTGGCATTGGATCCATTTCCGCAACCCGCGCGAGATCGAACCGCGTTCGATCATGCCGCCCTACGCCTTCATGATGGAGTCGCCGCTCGATCTCTCGCTGACGAAAAAGAAGCTCGAAGTGCTGCACGACCTCGGTCACGACTACGACGAAGCGCAGATCCAGAACGCCGCGGAGGATGCCCGTGCCCAGGCCGAGCGCGTGGCAGCGTCGTTGCGCAAGGACGGGAAGGCGCTTTCCGACGCCGAAGCGCACAGTGAGACGATCGCGTTGATCGCGTACATCCAGCGTCTCGGCACCGACATCCGCTGGCGGGAGGCCGCGGCGGGTGCGGGAGGAGGGCTGGGCCGATGACGTCCGAGGAATGGATCGGTCTCTACAAGCTCGCCCGACTCGCGATCTTCGCGATCGCGATTGCGGCGATTGCGGTGTGGGCGTTCTCCGGAAGGCGCAAAGAGCGCCTCGAGGAACCCGCGCGGCGCATGCTGGAGGACGACGACGAATGAGCGCAGATCGCGCTGAGATCGCCGAACTGCCGCGGAGCGACGAAGCCCTCCGCGACGGCATCGGCGAGGAGGACAACCCGATCCCGTCGTGGTGGTGGTGGACGTTCTTCGGCACCGTCGTCTTCGCGTTGGTCTACATCCCGTACTACACGCGCAGCGGCTGGACGCAGGAGAAGCAGTACGCCGAGCAGGTCGCGCAGACCAGGGCGCTCATCCAGGCGACGGCGCCCGCAATCCCGACCACCAATCCGTTTCGCGGCAACGCAGCGGCGATCGCCGACGGACAACAGACCTTCACGACGATCTGCGCGGCCTGCCACAAGCCCGATGCGTCGGGGCTGATCGGCCCGAGTCTCATCGACCCGTACTGGAAGTATGGCCACGCCGACGCTGAGCTGTTCCTGACCGTCACGAAGGGACGGCCCGGGGGAATGCCCGCGTGGGAGTCGCAGCTCGGCTCGGAGAAGATCTGGAAGGCGCTCGCGTATCTCGAGACGCTGCCGAAGTCGCAGCAGTCGGGGCTCGGTGCGCCGGACTACGTGCCGCCCGCGGGTTCGACGCCGGTCGCGGTTCCGCCCGTCGCGCCAGCGCCCGGCTCCTGAGCGGGCAGGAAACCACTCCGTGCTCTCTGCACGCCCCGTCGAAGGTCGCTTCCGACGGCTGCGTTCGATTGCCAACACGATCCTGATCGCGATTCTCTTCGTGGTTCCCTGGGTTCGCATCCGTGGCGAGCCGCTCGTCCTGCTCGACATCCCCCATCGCAAGTTCCACGTGTTCGGGCTGGTGATCTTCCCGCAGGAGCTGTTCTTCCTCTGGTTGATCCTGGCGGGCCTCACCCTCGCGCTCTTTTTCTTCACTGCGCTCGCGGGGCGGCTCTGGTGCGGCTGGGCGTGTCCCCAGACGGTGTTTACGGACGTCTACGCGGCGATCGCGCGCCGGATCCAGGGTTGGACGCGCACGGGCCCGCCGCGTCATGTCGCGCTGTGGCGCCGCGTCGCGACGCATGTCGCGTGGATCGCAGTCTCTGGGATCGTAGGGCTCCACCTGGTCGGCTATTTCCGCTCGCCTTACGAGTTGATCGGTGCGCTGCGCCACGGCGATCTCGCGGGCGCATCGATGGGCTTCTGGATCGCCGGCGCGGCGCTCTGCTACCTCGACTTCGCGCTGGTCCGCCAGACTTTTTGCAAGTACCTGTGCCCGTATGCGCGATTCCAGAGCGTGCTCCTCGACAGCGACTCGCTCGTCGTCGCCTACGACCTGGAGCGCGGGGAGCCGCGGCGCAAGAAGCGCGCCGAACGCAAGGGCGGCGACTGCGTCGACTGCGGGCTCTGCGTCGCGGTCTGCCCGACCGACATCGACATTCGGAAGGGCATGCAGATGGAGTGCATCGGCTGCACGCAGTGCATCGACGCTTGTGACGGCGTGATGAATCGCATCGGACGGCCGCTCGGGCTCATCGGGTATCGCTCGCTCGCCTCGCTCGAGGGCCGGCGCACGCGTCTGCTCCGTCCGCGCGTGGTCATCTACGGCGTCCTGCTGGTGGCGTCGGTGCTCGGCTTCGGCGCCGCGATCGTGGCTCGCGAACCGCTCTCGCTCGAGGTCGAGCGCAATCGCACGTCGCTGTACCAGCGCTCTGCCGACGGAAGAATCGGCAACGCCTACACGCTGCACGTGCAGAACCGCGAGCGCCAGGACCATGTCTACCGCATCGGCATCGACGCGCCGGCGCGATTCCAGCTCGTCGCCGGTGTGAATCCGCTGCCGATTCCAGCAACCGGCGACGTGACCGCGAGCGTGTTCGTGCTCGCACAGCCCGACGCGACGGCTGAGGACGAGGACGGCACACCGATTCGCTTCCACCTCGAAAACGTCGAGCGACCCGGCAGGAAGATCGCACGCGACTCCACGTTCCTGGCGCCCGCGCACGAGACCGACGCGACTCATCACGAGGAGGACCGCGATGCCGACTGAGAGCAGGCTCGAACCCTGGCCGTTCGTGCTGATGGCGATGCTGGCCGCGATGATCGGAGCGGGCACCGCGTTCTACCGGATTGCCGATCACCATCGCGACGCGGTGATCGCCGATGCCTATCAGGCGAGCCTCCACTACAACGAGGTCGTTCGCGCTGCCGAACGCGCCCGCGCGCTCGGCTGGCGGCTCGAACTCGACACGGAGCTTCACGCGGACGGCGCGCGCGCGATCGCCACGCTGCGCGATGCGAAGGGCGCGGCGCTCAGCGCCGAACGCATGACGCTCCGTCGCGAGCGTCCCGCCGAAGGCGGCTACGACCAGGAGTTCGCGTTGGTCCGTTCGGGCGAAGGGTACGCGGGGCAGGTCGCGCTGCCGCGTCACGGTCGCTGGCAGCTCGTGGCGCGCGCGGAACGCGAGGGCGAACGGATCGAACGCCGCGTCGCGCTCTGGTTGCCATGAGCGCACCGTCGCTCGCCGAGACCGGCCTGTTCCTGGACGGCCTGCGCTGCTCCGGCTGTGTCGCGCGCGTGGAGCGGAGCCTGCGCGCGTTGCCGGGCGTCGGCGAGGCCAGCGTCAACCACACGACGCACCGGGCGCTGGTGCGCTTCGACCCGGCGAGTCTGGACGTGCAGCGTCTCGTCGCCGAAGTGCGCACGCTCGGCTATGAGGCGACGCCCTTCGACCTCGACGCCCTCGAACGACCGGCCACGCGCGAGGCGCGCAAGGCGCTCGTGCGCCTGCTCGTCGCCGCCTTCCTCGCGGCCAACGTGATGATGATCTCGGCGGGTCTCTACATCGGCTCCTACCAGGGCATCGATCCCGCTACCGAAACGGCGCTGCGATGGCTCGGGCTCGCGCTCTCGCTGCCGGCGGTGGTCTGGTGTGCAGCGCCGTTCTGGCGCGGCGCCTGGGCGGGGCTGCGCCGCGGCGAGATCACCATCGACCTGCCCGTTGCACTCGGAATCGGCACCGCCTTCGCTGCAAGCCTGGTGGGGACGCTGGAAGGCGTCACGCACGTCTTCCTCGACTCGGCGGCGATGATCGTGTTCCTGATCCTGCTCGGCCGCACGCTCGAGCGCGGTGCGCGGGCGCGGGCCTCGCGCGCCGTCGAGCAACTCGCGGCGCTGGCGCCCGCGACGGCCCTGCGCCGGCGCGGCGGCGTCGTCGAGAAAGTTCCCGCGAGCGCGCTCGAAGCCGGCGATGCCGTGGTGGTCGCGCCCGGCCAGGCGTTTCCCGCCGACGGCGTGATCGCGCTGGGCGCCACCGAGGTGGACGAGTCGCTGCTCACCGGCGAGTCGCATCCGATCGCGCGTCGCTGCGGCGAGTTCGTGACGGGCGGCAGCCGCAATGTGCTGGCGGAAGTCGAAGTCGACGTGCGGGCGCGGGCAGGCCACGGAACGCTCGCGCGTCTCGCGTCGCTGCTCGAGCGCGCGCAACTCGAACGACCGCAGATCCAGCTGATGGCCGACCGCGTCGCAGCCGTCTTTGCCCCGGCGGTGCTCGCCGTGACCGCGCTGACGGCGCTCGGCTGGCTACTGGCGGGAGCGACGCCGCTCGAGGTCGCGATGACCAGCGCGGCGGTGCTGATCGTCGCCTGCCCGTGCGCGCTGGGCCTCGCGACGCCAGCGGCAGTGACGGCTGCGATTGGACGAGCGGCGTCGTTCGGCGTTCTCTTGAAGAGCGGCGAGGCGATCGAACGCTGCGCCGCTGTGACCGCCGTGTTGCTCGACAAGACCGGCACGCTCTCGACGGGACGACTCGCCGTCGAGCGCGTGATCGCCGCCGGAGGTTTCGACGACGCCGACGTCCTGCGCAGCGCCGCCGCGATCGAGGGCGCAGCGACGCATCCGGTCGCGGAAGCGCTGCGCGCGGAACTCGAGCGGCGCGGGCTCGCCGCGCCGCTCGCGCGCGGCGGGCGGAGCGCGCTGCCGGGTCGCGGCGTCGTGGCCGTAGACGCGGCAGGCCGCGGAGTCGTGGGATCGCGAGAACTGCTTTCGGAGTGCGGCGTCGCGATCGATCCCGATCTGGACGAAGCCGCGCGCCAACTCGGCACGCAGGGCGCCTCGTTGGCATTCGTCGCCGAGGCCGAGCGAGCCCTCGGCGTCGTCTCGCTCGGCGATCCGCCGCGGCCCGATGCCCGGGACGCCGTCGCGCGTCTGCGCAAGCTGGGACTCTCGGTGACGCTCGTGTCTGGCGACCACGCCGACGCCGTCGCGATGGCGGCCTCGCGGGCCGGGATCGAGGAGCGCTACGCCGGCATGCGTCCCGAGCAGAAGGTCGAGCACGTGCAGCGCGTCCGCGCAGCCGGCCACGCTGTGCTGATGGCCGGCGACGGCATCAACGACGCCGCCGCGCTGGCCGCCGCCGACGTCGGCTTCGCGATGGGGCGTGGCGCCGACGTCGCGATCCACGCCGCCGACGTGGTGGTGCGCGCGCCGCGCCTGGGGGCGCTCGCCGACGCCGTCGGCCTGGCGCGCGCAACGCTGCGCCGCGTGCGCGAGAATCTCGCGTTCGCCGTGCTCTACAACGTCATCGCGGTGCCCCTCGCCGCGTTCGGCGCGCTCGATCCCCTACCGGCGGCGATCGCGATGAGCCTGTCGTCGCTGGTGGTGACCGGAAACGCGGTCCGGCTGCTGGCCTGGAGGCCGCCGCGATGAGTTTTCTCTGGATCACGATCCCCGTGAGCCTGCTGTTCGCCGGAGGCCTGCTCGCGCTCGTCGTGCGCGCGGTTTCGCGCGGCGACTTCGACGATTGGGAGGGTCCGGCCGCGCGCCACTTTCTGGACGACGATCACGCGCCCGAGGTGGAGGGCGAAGCCGACGCGAGCGGATCCGACGTCGTGCTCGCGCCTACTCGGCAGTCCCCAGGAACGCAGCGGCCAGCAGATCAGTCTCGGTGACGAGTCCGACCATCACGCGGTCGTCGCGCACGATCGGCAGACATCCGATGCGATGCGCGACGAGTCGGCTGGCCGCAGCGGCGAGCGGCGCATCGGGAGCGATCGTCTCGACCTCGCGCGTCATCACCTCCGCGACGTCCACCGAGCGCAGGAAGCCCTGACGTTGCTCGCGCTCGAAGTCGAGAACGTTGGTCAGCGACGCCTCGAGCAGGTCGCGATTCGAAACGATGCCGATGATCCGGCCATCCGGGTCGAGCACCGGCAGATGCCGCACGCGGCCGAGCTTCATGATCTGGTCGGCGAGGTCGAGGTGGTCCGTCTCGCGCAACGACGCGAACTCCGTGCGCATGATCCGCGAGACGGGAATCGAAGCGAGCGGCATCCAGGATCCTCCCTCGAGACGGACCGTGCACGCGACGTGCCGTTCGCTCGCGGTCCGAGAGCGGAAACCACGGGGAAGCGGGGAGACGTGACGCCTCGCGCGGTCCGCCCGGCTGAGCCAATTCGCCTCAGTTCGCGCGTTCTGCGGCGTCCGCAGCGCGGCATGGCAGTTGCTTACCGATGGCGTGCGCGCCAGTAAGAACGCAACACCAGGAGGTCGATCTTGCAGAGCCAACCGATGATTCAGGAGCGGGTCCGGGCGAATGGAGCGCAGGCGCACGCTGCGGCGGGAGTGGCGGCGGATCACTTCGAGATTCCTTCGCTCCGGCGCATCGATTGGTTGCGCGAACTGGGATCCACGGCCATCCAGTTACTGCAGCGCTCCGGTTTCCCGAAGCGATACGCCGTCGGCGAATTGATCTTCGCGCCGACTGCGAACCCGGAGTCCGTGTACCTGGTCGAGACCGGACTGGCGCGGGTCTATCGCGTGTCGGAAGCGGGTTGCGAGACGAGCTTCGGCTACGTGGCGCCGGGGGAAGTGTTCGGCGAACTGCTGGCCTTCGGCGACTATCCGCGCGAGAGCTTCGCGCAGGCCGTTCAGGCATCCCTGGTCTGGAGGATCGCGCGCGAACCGTTCCAGCGTCTGATGGCGTCGCGGCCCTCACTCGTCCTCGCGATCGCGCAGCAGATGGGCGAGCGCTTGAAGCGCGTCGAGGCGCGCGTCGAAGACCTCGTGTTCCATTCGGTGCGGATCCGCGTCGCGCGCATGCTCTCCGAGTTGGCGCGGAGTTTCGGGCGCCGCGACGGCGATCTCATCGTGATCGACATTCCGATTACACAGGCAGAACTCGCAACGCTGGTGGGCGCCACGCGCCAGACCGTCAATCAGGCGCTCGGGGAACTCGGCAAGGAAGGTCTGGTCACCCGCCGGCGCCAGCGGATCGTGCTGCTGCAGCCCACCGCGCTCGCGCAACTGCTGGGCCCCGCTCCCGAAGCCTGAAGCGCATCAGCGCGCGCGCGCCGCGACCGGTTTGTGGGAGTCGAGCCACTCCGTCACGACAGGATAGATCTCGTCCGGCGCATGGCGTCCGAGCACCAGGTCTACGTGGCTGTAGGCATGTGCCAGTCCCGACGCGTGCCCAGCCAGGAAGTAGGTCTTGTCGCTCGAGCCGAGGCGTTCGACCAGGCGCTCGAGATCGGCGGGCGGCGTCAGGCGATCGCGCGAGCCGGCGATCACCAGGATCGGCACCTTGATGCGCTCCAGGTGGTCTCCGAAGGCGAACAGCGCGTAGCGGTCACTCATCCGCTTCGCCTCGTACCAACGCGCGAACTCCACCATCAACGCGCGCGGCAGGTCTTCGACGCCATTGCGCATCATGAAGCGGACGGTCGAGAGATCGATGTTGTCCGGATGCCAGAACCAGTCGCGCACCACGTTGCTGAAGTTGGAGGCGATCACGCCCGCGAAGGGCGCCGCCATCCAGGCGAAGAGCCGCGACGGAATCCGCGCGGGTGCGAACTTCAGCAGGCGCCGCAGCCGGATCCAGCGGTCGATCGCCTCGTGGCCGACGTCGGTCATGCCGGGTGAGCCGAGCGTGACGACGCCCGCGAACGACTCCGCCGCGGGTGTCATGAGACTGGCGTAGGCGATCATGCCGCCGAGCGAGTGACCGACCCAGAGCAGGCGGGAGTGACCGGTCGATTCGCGCACCAGACGCAGCGCGGCCGGGACGTCGTGCTGGACGTAGTCCTCGAAGGTCCACGACCAGGGCACCGGCGGAACGCGCAGCCGGCGGCGCGACTTCCCAGCGCCCCGCAGCTCGAGCACCCAGACGTCGTAACCCGCTTCGTTCAAGTGGCGGGCCAGACTCGCGCGGCCGGGGCCGTCCATGTTGAAGCGGTTCGAGCCCATCCCGTGACAGAGGATCACCGGCGTGCCGTGATCGCTTCGGGAGGGCGGACGATGGTGCAACGCGAGGCGCCAACCATCGCGCGTCGCAGCGAAATGCAGCGTGGGCTCAGCCATCCCGTGTCGATAGGGAACCGCTACACGGTTCACCAGGGTGAGGCGCGGCGAGTCGCTCCGCGAGCACCAGCGGCGAGCGGTCGGGCCTCGCCTCCTGCATCGCATCAGCGCCGGGCATCCAAGCCCGCGATTTCACTGGCGAGCCTCAGCGCGAGCGCGGCGGCCTCAGGGAGCGCGTCCGCGACCGCCGCGCTGAGTGGATCGCCCAAGCGACGGGGGCCCGCCTCGATTCCAATCCACTCCACGCGAGCGGCGGGGCAGCCCAGCGTCTGCGCCAGCAGCAGCGCGCTGGCCACGCCGAAGCCATGCGACGACGTGGCGTTCGCGCGCGTGACTTCCCCGGCGCGCAGGTGCCGCACGCTGCCGATCGGGGCCCCGCTGCGGGTCGCGTCGATGAGCACGATGCCCTCGACTTCGTCGAGCGCGTCGAGCAGATCGGGCATCGGTCGTTCGCAACGCGCAACCGTGATCTGCGCGGGCAACGGGCGTCGCGCCAGCAGCTCGGCCACGGCGAGACCGACGGCGTCGTCTCCGAAGGCGCTGCCCACGCCGATCACCCGGACACGCATGACTCGCTCCTTTCGATCGTGAGGGTGAGGAAATGTGTTGCGCACGAGATGCAGGGGTCGTAGTCGCGGATCGCCGCCTCGCAGGCGCGGCGCGCCTCGTCTTCGGGAAGCGCGAGGATCGCCGGCGCCAGCGCCCGCAGGTCGGATTCGATCTGCGCCTGGTTCTGCGAGGTGGGCGGCACGATGCGGAGGGCGCGCACGAATCCCTCCGCATCCGTTTCCACCGCGATGTAGAGCAGCCCGCGCGGCGCTTCCGTCGCGCCGTGTCCGACGCCCGCGCGGGGCGCCGGCTCGGGCTGCGCGGGGAACGGCTCGAAGCGCTCGATCGCGGCGATCGCCGCGTCGATCGCCTGCAGCACTTCGATCCCGCGCGCGAACACCGACGACGCGGGATCGGGCGCGGCGAAGCGATGCGCGAGCGCCGCGCGCGCCGCGGCCGCGCTGGGCGAAAGGCGGTCGGCGTTGAGCGTCACGCGCGCGAGCGGCCCGACGAGATACGAACCGCCGTCGCGACGCAGCCGTGCGTGCAGCGCCGTCGAGTGCGGTAGCTGCACTTCCTCGAAGGTCGCGTCCCATTCGTGCACGGCCGCGTCGACGCCCTTCGAGGAGACGATGCGTCCCTCACAGAGCGGGTACTCGCTCGGATGCCGGAGCGCGACCAGCTCGATGTCCTGCGGACGCGACGGCACCGGCAGCGTGGCGAACCAGCGCAGCAGCGCCTCGGCTTCGCCGCGCGCGCGCCGCAGCTCGTCGCCCAGCTCGGCGAGTTCCGAGCCGGTCGGAATGCGGTGGAAGCCGCCGATCTTCACGCCGACCGGGTTCACCGAGCGGCCGCCGAGCAGGATCAGGATGCGGTTGCCGAGTTTGCGCAGCCGCAGCGCCCGCTCGACTTCGGAACGGTGCAGGCGGGCGATCTGGATGGCGTCGTCGAGGCGCAGGAAGTCGGGCGCGTTCAAGAAGGTCATGTGGAGCAGGTGACTCTCGATCCACTCGCCGGCGTAGTAGAGGCGCCGGAGCGCGCGCACCTGCGGGTGCAGCGCGACGCCCCAGGCCGCCTCGATCGCGTGTACCGCGCTCATCTGATACGCCACCGGACAGATGCCGCAGATGCGCGACAGCAGGTCGGGCAGCTCGCTGGCGCGGCGGCCGCGCACGAAGGCTTCGAAGAAGCGCGGCGGTTCGAAGATCTCGAGCCGCAGCTCGACGACCCGGCCGTTCTCCACGCACAGGTGCAGGGCGCCTGCGCCTTCGACGCGCGCGAGCGCCCCGACGTGGATCGTGCGGGTCTCAGTCACGACTCGTCTCCAGGGCGTCGGCAAGGGTGCGGAACTCGCGGCGCCAGCCGTTGATGTGGCGCAGGCGCCGGAGCGCATCTGTGCGCGACAGGCCCGAGGCTTCGAAGTGCCTCACCAGCGACGCCGGATTCGCGTCCGCGGCAGGCCCGAAGCAGCCGTAGCAATCCCGTCCCAGCGCGGGGCAGATCGCGCCGCAGCCGGCTCGCGTCACCGGACCCATGCACGGAATCGCGCGCGCAACCAGCACGCAGGTCGTCTCGCGGCGCTTGCACTCGGCGCACACGCTCGCGACCGGCAGGTCCGGGGTCGCGCCGAGCAGCAGGCGCGACAGCACGCGCAGCAGCTGCTCGCCGGCGACCGGGCAGCCCTGGATCTCCGCGTCCACGTGGACGTACTCGGCGATCGGCGTCGAGGTGGCGAGCGTCTCGATCCACTCCGGGTGCGGGTAGACCTGCTGCTTCCAGCTCTCGACGTCCGCAACGTTGCGCAGCGCCTGGATGCCGCCGCTGGTCGCACAGGCACCGATCGTGACCAGGAACTTCGCCTGCTCGCGGATCTTTCGGATGCGCTCGGCATCGTGCGGCGTCGTCACGCTTCCTTCGACCAGCACGACGTCCCAGGGTCCGTCGCTCGCGCGACTCGACGCCTCCAGGAAATACGCGAACTCGACGCGCTCGGCCAGCGGCAACAGCTCGTCCTCGAGGTTCAGGAGCTGGAGCTGGCAGCCGTCGCACGAGGCGAACTTGAAGACGGCCAGCTTCGGTTTCTGGGCCGTCACAACCCGGGCACCCCGAAGAAGCGCTCGACCTTCGCGAGCGGAAAGATCGGGCCGTCCTTGCAGACGAAAGCGGGCCCGAGCTGGCAATGGCCGCAGAGCCCCACCGCGCACTTCATGTTGCGCTCGAGCGACAAAAAGACCCGATCGTCGGGAACGCCGCGCCCGCGCAGGTGGCGGATCGCGTAGTGCATCATCACTTCGGGTCCACACATCAGGACGACCGTGCGGCCGGCGTCGATCTCCACCTCCTCGAAGAGTTCCGTCACGACGCCGCTGCGGTCGCGCCAGGCGCGGTCGGGCTGGTCGGCGGTGAGCAGCACGGTGGTGTTGGGCTCGCGCCGCCAGGCTTCGAAGCGCGAATGATGGACGAGGTCCGCGGCCTTCTTCACGCCGTGCAGGATGGTGACGTGTCCGAAGCTCGCGCGGCGCCGGAACACGTACTCGATGGCGCCCGTCACCGGCGCGCAGCCGAGTCCGCCGGTCACGACCAACAGATCCTTGAAGCGCGACTCGCGCAGCGGCCAACCGTTGCCGTAGGGACCGCGCAGCCCGACGACGTCGCCGGCCTCGAGGTCGTCGATCACGCGCGTGGTGCGGCCGACGATGCGGATCGTGTGCTCGAGGTCTTCCTCGTCCGGGTCCGACGAGATCGAGATCGCCACTTCGCCGACGCCCGGTGCATAGACCATGTTGAACTGGCCCGGCAGGAAGTCGAAGCGCGGTCGCGCAGTCGGATCGAGCAGGCGCAGGCGGTAGGCGTGGATTTCGGGCCCGAAGGAGCGCTTCGCGACGATCACTGCCGGTTCCGGGAGCATCGCGATCGGCGGTGTCTGGACGGCGCGCGCGTTCACGACCTCGCTCCCGGCGCCGCCGCGATCGCCGCGACCTCTTCGGTCAGGTCGATGCCGACGGGACACCAGCTGATGCAGCGGCCGCAGCCGACGCAGCCCGAGGCGCCGAACTGATCGACCCAGCTCGCGAGCTTGTGGACCAGCCACTGGCGGTAGCGCTCGCGCACGTGCGGCCGGAAGTTCAAGCCGTGCACCTGCGCGTGCTCGGGGTTGAAGCAGGAGTCCCAGTCGCGCACGCGGAGGCTCGAGGCGCCGTCGAGCGACGGCTCGTCGCGCACGTCGTGGCAGAAACAGGTGGGACACACCATCGTGCAGTTGGCGCACGAGAGGCAACGCGCCGCGACCGCGTCGAAGCGCGGGTGGGAGAGGTTCTCGTAGAGCAGGTCGCGCAGCGCTTCGCGCGGGAGGCTGCGCTGCATCGAGCCCGCGCAGGATGCGTAGGCTTCGCGCTCGCGGCCGAGCATCGCGGCGCCCGCGCGCGCGAGCGCGAGCGCGGCCAACAGATCGCGCCCCGCGTCGCTGCCGGTGTGCGCGATGAAGCCGTCCTCCACTTCGGTCAAGGCGACGTCGTAGTGGCCACTCGGCGCCGGTCCGGTTCCCATCGAAGCGCAGAAGCAGGTGGCGACCGCGCGCGTGCAACCGACCGCGATCAGCAGCAATCCCGCGCGGCGCGCGGCGTAGTGCGGATCGGGAAAGCGGTCGTGCAGGAAGATGCGGTCCTGCATGGCGAGGCCGGCGAGGTCGCAGCCGCGCACGCCGAGCAGCGCGGTGCGCGGCGGCGCGGGGATCACCGCTTGTGCGCGGAAGCCCTGGCCGGGGCCGTCCATCTCGATCTGGAGCAGCGGCTCACGCGGCGCGAAGACGTGGCGCTTGATGCCGCCCGGTCCATGCACGACGCCGAACACGTGCGACGCGTCGGTGTGCGCGAGCCGATAGCGGCCCGGTCCCTGCTCGTCGCGCCAGCCGACGGGCAGCTCCGCGACCGACTTCAGCTCGTCGAAGTGCAGCGCTGCGTCGCGCACCACGGGAGCGAGCACGCGGTAGCCGCGAGTGAGCAACGCATCGAGCAGACCTTGCAGTTGCGCGCGCGGCAACCATTGCGCGGGCGGCGCCTCGGGGTGTCCCGGCGAAGGCTGTGTCACGCCGCCCCAGGAAGCGTCACTCATGTCCCACCTTCCGCGTCCCACCGAAGCGTGCGAGTCGTGAAGCAATCTCTGCAGCGCGCGTGCCAGATGGAAAACAGTGGTTGGCGGCTCAGCGGATCAGGGTTTGGCGCCGAGCGCTCGCAGCGCAGCGGCACGGCGAAGCGGGGCTTCGCTGGGATTCGCGATCGAGCAGTCGAGATCGCGCAGCAGGCCGTCCTCGAGGCCGTAGACCCAGGCGTGCACGCTGAGATCGCGCCCGCGCTTCCAGGCGTCGAGCACCACGGTGGTCTGGCTGACGTTCCACGCCTGCTCGATCGCGTTCAGCTCGCAGAGCCGGTCGACGCGCTTCTTCTCGTCGCCAATCGCGGCCAGCAGCGTCGCGTGCTTCTCGCAGACGTCGCGGACGTGGCGCAGCCAGTTGTCGATCAGACCGAGCCGCTCGCCGCGCGCGGCCGCGCCGACGCCGCCGCAACCGTAGTGACCGCAGACGATCGCGTGACGGACGCCCAGCACGTCCACCGCGAATTGCAGCACCGACAGGAAGTTCAGATCGGTGTGGACGGCGAGATTCGCGACGTTGCGATGCACGAACAACTCGCCCGGCGCGAGGCCGACGATCTGGTTGGCAGGCACGCGGCTGTCGGAACAACCGATCCAGAGGAATTGCGGCGCCTGTTGACGCGAAAGTCGCTCGAAGAACCCAGTGTCGGATTGCTTCATGGCGTGCGCCCAGGCCCGGTTGCTCGCGAACAGCGCGTCGAGCTCGCCCATTCCCCCTCCAGCCTCCGGATCGGCACATGCTACCGGTTCCGCTACAGGCTATGGGTAGCTCCGCCGCCCGCCAAGGAGAGCCTCCATGCATGTCGGACTCTGCACGTTCCCGACCGATTCCTCGATGCGCTTTCCCGATCTCGCCGTCGCCGCCGAGGAGCGCGGCTTCGAGTCGATCTGGGTCGCCGAGCATTCGCACATTCCGGCGAGTCGCCGGACGCCGTACCCGGGCGGCGGGGAGCTGCCGAAGATGTACTACGAAGCGATGGATCCGTTCGTCGCGCTCGCCAGCGCCGCGGGCGTCACGCGCACGCTGAAGCTCGCTACCGGCGTGTGTCTGCTGATCCAGCGCGATCCGATCCAGACCGCCAAGCAGGTCGCGTCGCTCGACCAGCTCTCGCGGGGCCGCTTCCTGTTCGGCATCGGTGGCGGCTGGAACGCCGAGGAGATGGCGAACCACGGTACACGCTTCGACAAGCGTTTCCGGATCCTGCGCGAACGCGTCGAGGCGATGAAGGCGATCTGGAGCGAAGAGCAGGCCGCGTATCACGGCGAGTTCGTGAATTTCGATCCGATCTTCGCGTGGCCGAAGCCGGTGCAGAAGCCGCATCCGCCGATCCACGTCGGTGGTGGATTCCCGGGCGCGGCGAAGCGCGCGATCCGCTACGGCAACGGTTGGATTCCGGTCGGTGATCCGCAGGGCGCGCTCGCGCGCATGCCGGAGCTGCGCAAGATGGCGGAAGAGGCGGGCCGCAATCCCGCTTCGATCGAGGTCTCGATCTACTACTGCCCGCCCGATCGCGATCTGCTGGCGCGCCTGCGCGACGGCGGCATCACGCGCGCGATTTTCGCCGTGCCGTCCGAACCGCGGGAGAAGGTGCTGCCGATCCTCGACCACTACCGCAGCGTGGTGCAGCAGCTCGGCTGAGCCGCGTGGCGACCTGTCGTTTCGAGCGCGAGATCGCGATCGCGGCGCCGCGCGATCGCGTCTTTGCCGAGCTTTCGGAGCCGGCGCGCTTCCTCGGCTTGCAGCCGCTGCTCACCGAGGTGCGCGAGGTGCCGGCGGCCGCGGGCGTGCGCGCCTTCGAAGCGGTGGAACGCGTGCCGCTGCTCGGCCGCATCGCGGTGCGGAACCACCTGCGAGTCGAACTCACGCCGCTGCCGGAACAGGATCGCATCGCCTTCACGACCCGCGCTCCGCTCGGGATCGAGCTGGTCGGCGCCTTCGGAATCCACGCGGAGGAAGCTGCGACGCGTGTGCGCGAGTCGGTGCGGATCCACTGTCCGCTCGTGCTGCGCCGTTTCGTCGAACGCGAGGCGATCCGCGCCCAGCAGGCGCTGCTCGCAAATCTCAAACGACGCCTCGAGGCTCCGCTCGGCTAGAGTGAAGCGCAGCAGCACGGAGGCGCCGCGTGGAGAAGCTCTGTTACGTGGTGTGGAAGCCGGCGAACGTCTCGGGAGAGGCGTTCCGCGACGCGTTGCTACGCGACGCGGTGCCCGCGCTGCGCGCGCGCGGCGCGATGCGGATCATCGTGCTGGTCGCCGACGAGCATGCCGAGGCGCTGAAAAAAGCACGCATCACGCGCGAGGGCGAACCGATCGCGGGAGTCGTTTCGCTCTGGCTCGATTGCGTCGACGCGCACCCGGCGATCGAAGCGGTGTTGAGCAAGCACACCTCGCGCCTTGCCGGTTATCTCGTCACGGAGTCGGTCGTCCTGCCCAACACCACGCACGTCGGCGCACCGGGCGAACGCACGCCGGGCACCACGCTGCTCGCGCTGCTCGAGAAGCCCGAGCGCCT
>JAGSPS010000161.1 GCA_018262315.1 Deltaproteobacteria bacterium
GAGTGCATGCCGCGGTAGCCGATCGTCGCGTCGGCCTTGCCGCTCATCTTGCCGCCGCCGGGCTGCGTGCACTCGAAGTCGTGGCCGCGGTGCGGCTCCTTCTCGACGATGAAGAGCGACAGGCCCTTCGGGCCCTTGCTCATGTCCGGGTCGGTGCGCGCGAGCAGCGCCAGCACGTTCGCGCGACCCGCGAAGGTGCACCACGACTTCGGGCCGTTCACGACGAAGCCCTCGACACCGCCGACGGTCGCGCGATCGGCACGGCACTTCACGCCGGCGACGTCGCTGCCGATGTCCGGCTCCGTCACCGAGATGCCCACCATCAAGTCGCCCGCGGCAATCTTTGGGAGCCAGAACTTCTTCTGCTCTTCGGTGCCGCCCGCCATCAGCGCCTTGGTGAGGATCTCCGGGCGCGTGATCAGCGAACCCGCCGCGGCGAGCGACGCGCGCGAGAGCTCCTCGGTGGTGAGGATCATCGCGAGGTTGCCCATCTCGTAGCCGCCGTACTCTTCGGGCACCGAGAGTCCGAAGTAGCCGAGCGCGGCCATCTTCGTGATGAACTCTTCCGGGACGAGATCGTCGGTGCGGTGGATGCGCTCGGCGTGGGGCGCGATTTCCTTCTCGGCGAACTCGCGAACGGAGGAACGCACCTGCTCGAGCGTCTCGTCGAGCGGCGTCTCGTTGCGACCGCGCCGCCCCGCGACCTCGCGTCCGATCGCGCGGAACACGGATTCGTTCGACGCGGCGCGCAGCTTCTTGCGCAGATCGGGGGGGAAGCTGGCTTGCAGCGCGTCGTCGCCGATGCCGAGGTCGTCGACGGCGGGCGTGAGGCGCGCGACCAGGCTCGCCACCAACTCCGCCGCGCCTGCCGCCGCGGTGGCTTCGAGCCATGCGTCGCCGCGACCTTCGCGGCGGGCGCCGGCCGCATACTCGATCAATTCGCGCGCGGCGCGCGCTTCGGTTGCGGCGTAGGCGACGCGTTCCGCGAGCACCTGGTGGTCGTCGATCGCCTTGCCGTTCTGGGTGAGGACACGGGCGGCGCATGTCGCAGCGCGGACCCGAGGTGTGTCCCCGGAGTCCTCAGCCAGGCACAGGGGAGGACCGTCCCCTTTCTCCGCGCGTGAGCCAACTGGCGAGCTGCTCGACTAGTGCGGGCGCACCGATCACGAGGCCGAGTTTTCCGCGCGCCGGGTACTCGAGCGTGACGCAGAGACCGCCGGCCTCGGGCACCAGCACCTGCGTGGCGGCTGCGTCCCACGGGTTCAGGTCGAGGTCGACCATTGCGTCGACGCCGCCGGCCAGCACTTGCGCATGGCCGAAGGCGTCGGTGTAGCCGCGCAGGATGGGGATCTCGCGCACCATCCGCTCGAGGGCGGGGCGCTCGTCGCAGCGGTCGAAGCAGAAGACGTCGCCGTGCGCGACGAGTGCGCGGCGCAGATCGGTCTGCTGCGAGCAGCGCAGCGGCGCGCCGTTGCACGTGACGCCGCCGCCCTTCCAGCCGACCGTGCGCTCGCCGAGGCCTGGGAGATCGATCAGACCGAGCACCGGCACGCCGTCTTCCAGGCGCGCGATCAGCGTCGAGAACAGCGGGATGCCGCGCGCGAAACCGATCGTGCCGTCGATCGGGTCGATCACCCAGGACGCGCCGCGCTTCCATTCGCCCTCGGCGCCGAATTCCTCGCCGAGGATCGCCGCATCGGGGTCGCCTTGGTGCAGCACGCGCCGGATCGCCTGCTCGGCAGCGCGATCCGCTTCGGTGACGGGAGAGCCGTCCTGCTTGATCTCCACCGCGACCCGCCGAAAGCGCGGCAGGATCTCGGCGCGCGCGGCGTCGGCGGCGCGCGAGGCGAGCTTGGCGAGCAAGGCGAGATCGGACGGCATGGACGCGCAGCCTACCGGCACGTGCGACGGCGAGCCAGCGCACCGATCGCCGCGAGCGCTGCAAGCCCGAGCAGCGCTGCGTCCGGCTCGGGCGTGAAGACCGTGACCGCGTTCTCGGCGCTGCTCGCGACGTAGGTCGCGAGGCCCCGGCGGGCGACCGCGATGCCGCGCGGGTTCGACAACTTCGTGACCCCGTCGACGCCGTCCAACTCGAGCTGCGCGAGTGACAGACGACCCGTCGCGGGATCGCGGCGGAACACGTTCAATGTGTGTTCCGTCGAGCTGGTCGCGAACACGTAGCGACCATCGCCGCTCACCGCGACGTAGTATGGGCCGTTGAGCCGCAGCGTGTCGCCTTCATTGTCTCGTTTGCGCTCGACGAAGCCGAGGGCGCCGGTCGCAGCGTCGCGCGTGAAGACCGCGACGGCGCTGTCGGTGGCGCTGGAGGCGTAGACGTGGCGACCATCGGGGCTCACGACCACGCCCGAGACGGCGTCGAGGCCGTCCACCCCGGCGACGCCGTCCTGCACCTGCGACGCGAAGGCAAGTGCGCCGGTCGCGACGTCGCGCGAGAACACCACCAGCGAGTCGTCGTAGAAGCCCGTCGCGTAGACGTGCTTGCCGTCCGGACTGACCGCGACCGAGTACGCGCCGTCCAGTCCGTCCAAACCCGCGACACCGTCCTTCGCAAAGCCGCCGAAACTCAAGGCGCCGCTCATCGCGTCGCGCGAGAACCAGGTCACCGCATCGCTCAGGAAGACCGACGTGTAGAGGTGCCTGCCGTCCGGGCTGATCGCCGCGATGCGCGGAGCGAGGAATTCCTGCACACCGTTCTTTCCCTGTTGCTCGCGTTCCACGAATGAGAGCGCTCCCGTCTCCGCATTGCGCGCAAAGGCCGCGACCGATGAATCGCTGCTGCCGACCGCATAGACGTGGCGGCTGTCCGGGCTCACCACGACGCCGGCCGCGCCGTCGATGCCGTCCACGCCGCCCGCGTTGTCGACGACGACGCTCGACGCCGTGAGCGCGCCGCTGGCGGGGTCGATCGCGAAGACGGTCACCGCGTCGTCGCCGGTGCCGGTCGCGTAGAGATGCCTGCCGTCGGGCGAAGCGGCCACGCCCTCGGCCCCCGCGAGTCCGTCTGCGCCGTCGATGCCGTCCTCTTTCGTTTCGAGGAAATGGAGCGCCGCGATCCCGAAGGTCGTGATACGGTTGTCGATGCTGTTCGCGACATAGAGATTTCCGCCGACCGCGAGGACCTGCGCCCCGCTGCCAATGAAGCCCGAGCCGGGCAGCGGCGACGCCGTCACGAAGTCGAGTGCGCCGCTCGCGCGATCGCGCTCGAACACCGCGACCGCCGCGTCGGCGCCTCCCGCGAAGACGCGCGAGCCACGATCGCCTCCGATGCTCACGCCCGCCGAGAGGCCGAGCCCGGCGATTCCGCCGACGCCGTTCTGGTAGCGCGCGACGAATGCGAGCAGGCCCGTCTCCGGGTCGCGCGCGAAGTGGACGACCGACGAATCGATCGTGCCGTTGGCGTAGACGCTGTCGCCGCTCGGCGTCACCACGATCGAGTCGATGCCGGCAAGGCCCTCGACGCCATCCTTCCCATTGCTCTCGACCTCGAGGAGTGTGAGCCCACCCCACACCGGATTGCGTGTGTAGACGCGCAGCTCTGCATTTTCGTAGCCACCTACGTAGACGTTGTGCCCCTCCGGGTCGACGGCGATTCCCTGCGTGCCGCTCTGCGGGGGAAGCCCGACCGCCTGCACGAAGGTGAGCCAACCGCTGGCGCTGCGCGCGAAGGCGACGATCGCCGCTTCACATGCGACGTAGACGTGCCGGCCGTCGTGGCTCTCGACGATCGAGCGCGGGGCCGCGAGCCCCGTGACGCCGCCCATCCCATTCTTCTTCTGCCAGACGAAACGCAGCAGTCCCGTCGCGAGATCGCGGTCGAAGACGGCGATCGCCTGATCGGTCACGCCGACGGCGTAGACGTTCCGGCCGTCGGCGCTGACCATCGCGGTGAGGACGCCGCCGAGTCCGTCCACGCCGCGCTCGCCGTCGCGCACTGCCACCTGGTGGGTGAGTGCGCCGCTTGCGGGATTGCGCGCGAACACGTCGAGCGCGTCCTCCCCCAACCCCGCGACGTAGACGCTCCGGCCGTCGCTGCTCGCCGCGATCCCGGTCGGCGCCGAGAGCGCGTAGGACGGGTCGTCGCCGTCCTCCAGAGCACCTTGCAGCAGCAGCTCGACGGCGTGCGAGTTCCCGGACGCGAGCGTCAGCCACGCGAAGAGCATGGCGGCGCACGAGGATCGCGTTCGCGGTTGCATGGAGGGCAATCTAACACCCGCGCGGCCGCGGTTCCGTCGCAGCGGCGCCCGTCCTAAGATGGGTCACCTCGAAGCGGAGAGCGCGCATGGCATCGACATTGGTTCAGCCTCTGGCTCAGCAGCTCGGCTTCGCCGCCAGCGATCGCGTCGCGATCGTCCATGCCGACGACATCGGGATGTGCCACGCCGCCAACGCCGGCGCCTTCGACGCGCTCGCGAATGGCGTCGTCACTTGTGGCTCGATCATGGTGCCCTGTCCGTGGTTTCGCGAAGCCGCCGACCTGGCGCGTGCGAACCCGCACTTCGATCTGGGTGTGCACCTGACGCTCAACTCGGAGTGGCCGCAGTACCGCTGGGGGCCCGTCGCCGGTCGCGACCGCGTGCCGTCGCTGCTCGACGAACAGGGCTACCTGCCCCGCACGCTGGTGGAGGTGCTGCGCGCTGCGAAGCCCGCGCACGTCGAGATCGAGCTGCGCGCACAGATCGAGACGGCGCTCGCGGCGGGGATCGACGTCACCCATCTCGACGCGCACATGGGAACGGTGTTGCTCGATCCCTTCGTGGGCTTCTACGCGAGGCTCGCGCAGGAGTACCGGCTGCCGGTCTTCGCGGCCCAACCCGATCCCGCCGTGCTGGAGCGCGCGGGGCTCGGCGCCTTCGTGGCCGTGCTGCGCAGGGGAACCGAGCAGATCGCCGCCGCGGGCCTGCCGATCCTCGACGGCGTCGAGCTGTTCTCGCTCGACTTCGAAGCGGGCGCGGGCGAGAGCCACACCACGACGCGGCTCTCGCGCATCGGCACGGGCGTCACCTACCTCATCACCCATCCGGCCCGGGACGGCGAGGAGCTGCGCGCGATCAGCCCCGACGCGCACGCGCGGGTTTTCGAGCACGGCTTCTACGGGAGCCAGGCCGGCCGCGATCGCTTCGCGAAGGAAGGCATCCGCACCGTCGGGATGCGCGCGCTGCGCGATCTGGTGCGGGCCAGGTAAGTGCGACTGCTACCGCAGGTCTCCGAGCGGGGCTTCGCTGACGTCGTAGCCGGCTTCGACGGGAATCCGGATCACGGGGCCGTTCTCGCCGCGGCCGACGGTCGGCAGCACGGTGACGATCGGCTCGCGGCGCGCGCGCTCGATCGCCTCGGCGACGCTGTCGCTGCGCGCGAGCTTGATCAAGTTGAGCAGCGTCGGAAAGATGATCCGCCGTCGGTTTGCCCGGCAGTCTTCAATTGCCTGAACTGGCGAGATCCACAGCGAATCGACCGATTCCCCGCCGTCGTGCACGGCGACCTGGTCGGGTGGCGTCGGAACGAGGTAGAAGCGGGTGTCGAAGCGCTTCGGCATGAAGACTGGAGTGATCCAGTGCGCGAACGGCACCATCGAGTCGAGGGCCAGTTCGAGGTCGTGCGCCCCGGCGATCGCGCCGAGCGAGGTGGCGCGCGAGAGCAGGTCGCCGCGGTAGCGCGTCGCGAGTGGACGCACGCGCGATTCGGGGAGCATCTCCGTTTCGCCGCGGCCGCGGGCCAGCATCACGCCGCACTCCTCGAAAGTCTCGCGCACGGCCGCGACGCGCACCGCGAAGGTCTCGTCGTCGAGGTCTGCGCAACCGGCGCAACGCGCGCGCAGCGCCGGATCGCGGTCTGCGGGATCGACCTTGCCACCCGGGAAGACCAGCGCGCTCGACGCGAAGTCGATCTGGTGGTGGCGCTCGACCATGAACACCTCGAGAACTCCACGGTCGTCGCGCAGCAGCATCACGGTGGAAGAAGGGATGGGAGTCGGAGGGGCGTCGGCCATCGTCGCAGCATGATTGCACAGCGCGCGGGGGGTGGGTTCGCGTGATCGAGACGGTGGCGGGCGACGTCGCACTGCATCTCGAGTTCGAGGGCGAGGGGCCGCTCGTCGTGCTGCTCCACGGCTTCGGCGGCAGCGCGCGGAACTGGCGCCCGCAGCTCCGGGCGCTTCGCGATCGCTTCCGCGTCGCGGCCTTCGACGTGCGCGGGCACGCGCGCAGCGGGGCGCCGCGCGACGCCGCGGCGTACCGACCGGAGCGCTTCGTTGCGGATCTCGCCCGCGTGCTCGATCACCTGGGAGCCGCGCACGCGGTCGTCGGCGGTCTCTCGATGGGCGCAGGAATCGCCGCGCGCTTCGCGGCGGAGCACCCCGCGCGCGTTCGCGGTCTCGCGCTCGCCTCGCTGCCGCCCGGTGCCGAAGCAGGGACCCGTCAGCGCAGTTGGGCGCTGGCGTTCGCCGACGCGATCGACCGCGAGGGCCTCGAAGCCGCCGGCGCGCGCTACGCGTGGGGTCCCGAGTCGGGTCTCGACGCGAACGCCGCGAAGCTCGTGCGGCTGGGATTCCTGGAGCACGCGCCGCACGCGATCGCCCATACGCTGCGCGAGCTGCTCGCGGTGCAGCCGGGTTGGCGCGCGCTCGCGAAGTCGCTCGGCGCGCTCGGTCTTCCGACGCTCGTGATCGCCGGCGAACGCGACCCGGTCTCGCTCGCGCCCTGTCGGGAACTCGCGCAGGCGCTCGGTGACGCGGCGCTACTCGTCGTTCCCGAAGCCGGGCACGTCGTGAACCTCGAAGCGCGCGACGCGGTGAACGCGGCGCTTCGCGAATTCCTGCAGCAATTCGCTCCGGCATGATCCGCGCACGACGCTAGAGTCCGCGCCCGATGGGATGGGTGGTCGCGCTCGCCGCAGTGTCGCTCGCTGCCTGGCTCTATCTGATTCTCGCGCACGGGCGCTACTGGCGTTGCGACCAGCGGCTCACCGGGCACGAACCGGCGCCGTCCCGCTGGCCCTCCGTCACGGCCGTCGTCCCGGCACGCGACGAAGCGACGCTGCTGCCCGCGACGTTGCGCTCGCTGCTCGACCAGGACTACCCGGGCGTGTTCCGCATCGTGCTCGCGGACGACGAGAGCAGCGACGGCAGCGGCGACGTCGCTCGACGACTCGCGCGCGAACATCCGAACGGGGCGCGACTCTCGGTGACGCGCACCCCGCAGCGTCCCGGCGGCTGGGTCGGGAAGATGTGGGCCGTCGAGACGGGCGTGCGCGCCGCGGGCGAGACTGCGGCGCCCGAGTACTGGCTGCTCACCGACGCCGACGTCGAGCACGGCCCGGGCAGCGTGCGCCGCCTGGTTGCGAAGGCCGAAGCAGATCGACTCGATCTGGTGTCGCAGATGGTGCTGTTGCACGCGGGCTCGAGCTGGGACGGACTGCTGGTTCCCGCCTTCGTGTACTTCTTCCAGAAGCTCTACCCGTTTGCGCGCATCAACGACCCGCGCTCGCGAACGGCCGGTGCCGCGGGCGGTTGCGTGCTGGTGCGGAGCGATGCGCTCGCGCGCGCTGGCGGCATCGAGGCGCTGCGTGGCGAAGTGATCGACGACTGCGCGCTCGGTCGCGCCGTGAAGCGCGGCGGGCCGATCTGGCTCGGGCTCAGCACGACCGAGCGCTCGATTCGCCCCTACCAGGGAATCTCCGACGTGTGGAACATGGTCGCGCGCAGCGCCTTCACGCAGTTGCGGCACTCCTGGTGGATCCTGGCCGGCACCGTGCTCGGTCTCGCGCTGGTGTATCTGGTGCCGCCGCTCACGGTGTTCGCCTGGCCGCTGCACCACAGTGCCGCAGCGACGGCGCTTGCAGCCGCCGCGTGGATCCTCCAGGCGCTCTCGTTCGCGCCGACGCTTGCGCTCTACGGTCGCCCGGCGCGGTGGGGATTCGCGCTGCCGGTCGCCGCCGCGCTCTACGGCGCCATGACGATCGACTCGGCGCGGCGTCACTACCGCCGGCAGGGCGCGCTCTGGAAGGGCCGCGCCGGAGCCGGCGCAGGAGCGCAGGTGTGGTCGCGACGGTGGTGATGACCGCCATCAGCACCAACATCGCGAAAAGGGTCGGCGAGAGCACCTTCAGATCGAGCCCGATGTTGAGCACGATCAGCTCCATCAGCCCACGTGTGTTCATCAGGACTCCGATCGCCGAGGATTCGCGCCAACCCATTCCGGTGAGCCGCGCCGCTGCGAGGCTGCCGCCGAACTTGCCGAGCGACGCGATCAGGATGATGACGCCGAGCAGCATCCACTCGGTGCCGCTGCTCACGAGGCCGATCTGCGTGCGCAGGCCCGTGTACGCGAAGAACGCGGGCAGCAAGAGCACGACCACCAGGTCTTCGAGGCGCCTCTGCAGGTCGCGTGCGATCAGACTGTCGTGCGGGATCACGGCGCCCACCACGAAGGCGCCGAACAGCGCGTGGATGCCAATCCACTCGGTCGCGAAGGCGGAGAGCAGGAAGGTCACGAAGATCACGGCCATCCAGCCCTGCGAGAGTTCCGGCAGATGGTCGGTCTTCGCGGCCGCCCAGCGCGCGCCGCGCCGAACCACCAACAGCACGAAGCCGATGAAGGCGACGGCATAGAGGAGGGTGTCGAACGAACCCTCGACCTTCGCCTGCGCCACGCCCATCACGAACGCGAGCAGGCACCAGGCCGTCACGTCGTCGACCGACGCACAGGTGATCGCGATCGAGCCGAGCCGCGTCTTCGTGAGGCGGCGGTCGGTGAGAATGCGCGCAAGCACCGGGAATGCCGTCACCGACATCGAGACGCCGAGGAAGAGCGCGAACACGGTGAACGGCACGTCGCTCGTCGCGAGCATCGGATAGACGTAGAGCGCGAAGCTCGCGCCGAGCAGGAACGGCACGACGATGCTCGCGTGCGAGATCGCCAGCGCCGCGTGCGGGCTCTTGCGCATGTAGACCGGGTTCAGCTCGAGCCCGACGAGGAACATGTAGAGGACGACGCCTACCTGGGCGATGATGCTGAGCAGCGGCGCCACCTCGGGCGGCAACAGGAACGCCGAGGCTTGCGGCCACACGCGCCCGAGCAGCGAGGGCCCGAGCAGGATGCCGGCCAGCACCTCGCCGATCACCGGCGGCTGGCCGAGGCGGCCGAAGAGCAGACCCAAGCAGCGCGCCGCGACGATCACCACCGGCAGTGCGAGCAGCACGTGCAAGAGCGCGTGGCTCTGGGCCGCCGAAGCCGGCGTGCCGAAGAGCGCCTGGTCCTGCACGGCCGCGGGCGCGTGCAGACCTGTGCCGAGTGCTCGGATCCAGAAGAAGAGCGCGATGCTGCCGCCGACGATGGCGATGTAGAAGAGGACGGTGCGGACGAGATGGGTGTGGGTCGAGCGGGGCTCGAAGACGTCCATCGAAGGGCTTCTCCTGCTGATCTCCAAGGTGAGTGGCGCCGCGAGCGAATTGGTGGCGCAGGGCGTCACGAAACGGGCACGGGCGCCCGCTTGGACAGACGGGGCGCAGCGCATAAGCTAGCCGCGGCCTCGACGCCGCACCGGGTCCCCGCCATGACTGCCGACGATTCCCCTGCCGTCGCCGCCCGCAAGACCGCCGCAGCGTGGCGTCTCGTCGCCGCCGCGATTGGCGGTCCGCGCGCGATCGGTGGCAAGTTCGCGCGGCTCGCGCGCACCGCGCGGTTGTGGCTCGATCCGCGCGAGGTGCGCTCCCGGCTCGGCGAACTCGAGCGCAAGGGTTTCATCGACCAGCAGCCCGGTCGCTGGCAGATCCTGTTCGGCGGGCTCGACATGCTGCGCTTCGTGATCGAGCCGGCTTCGCGCGACTACTACGCGCAGCAGGGCATTTCGTTCGGCTTCCACCAGCTGTTGCGCGTGCTCGACGACCCGGTTTCGATGATCGACCCGACCGGCTTCCTCTCCGAACGGGACACGATCATCGGTCACGTGATGCAGGTGGTGCACCTGAATCCGATCTACGACCTGCAGCTGCTGCAGATGTTCCCGGACGGGCTCGATCAACTGGAGTCGCAGGTCGCCGCGATGGTGGCGGGAACGCATCCGCGTCGCGGCACGATCGGCGCGATCGTCGAGGACCCGGGCTATCACGCGCGCCTGCTCGACTACGTGCGGCGCTACCGCCGCGATCCCGGCACACCGCCGCTGGTCCGCCAGGAGCAGACGTTGCGTGACGATCCGACGTTCGCCGCCGCCGAGCGCACCTTCGCGACGCTCCCGGGCTTCATCCGTTATTGCAATCGCCTGCCGGCGGAGTTCGCCGCGTTGCTGCGGCGCGTGCGGCGCGTGCGGGTGTTTCCGGTCGAGCTGGCGGAACCGGCGTCCCCGTGACGGGTGTAGCGCTGTCGCACGCGGAACTCGCCGACGCCTTCCGCGCCCAGGCGCGCGGCTGTGCGCTGACGGGTTCCCCGATCTACGGCGCGCTGCTCGAGCGCGCGGCCGACGACGTCGCGCGCGGAGGTCTCTTCGCAGATCTCGTCTCCAGCTACCGCGGTGTGCCGATGCTCGACGCACTGCCGCTGCGCGTGCTCGGCGCCATACACGCGCTGGTGCTCGGCGGTCGCGCACCCGGACTCGCGGCATTCTATCCCTCGACGGGCGGTCGTTTCGAGGCGGAAGGCGCCTTTCGCGCGCTCTGCGAAGTGTGCGACGCGCACCGCGCCGAACTGCGCGAAGCGGCCTCGACACAGCGCGTGCAGACCAACGAAGTGCAGCGCAGTGCCGTACTGGTTCCGGGCTTCCTGCGCATCGCGGCGCGCACGGGTCTGCCGCTGCGCATCCGCGAGATCGGATCGAGCGCGGGACTGAACCTCTTCTTCGATCGCTATCGCTACGAGCTGGGACCGCACCGCATCGGCGATGCGGCGTCGCCGCTCGCGCTCGCGGCGCGTTGGGACGGAGCGCCGCCCGATCTCGAAGCGACACTGCGCGTCGCGAGTCGGCGCGGTTGCGACGTCGCGCCGCTCGACGTGCGCGACCCCGCGCACCGCCTGCGCCTCGAGTCGTTCGTGTGGCCCGAGCAGCTCGATCGCCTGGCGCGCCTGCGCGCAGCCCTCGAGGTGGCGGTGCGCGCGCCACCCGCGATCGACGCCGAGCCGGCCGGCGCGTGGGTGGAGACGCAGCTGGGCGAGCGCGCCCCGGGCGCTGCGACCGTGCTCTTCCACTCGGTCGTCTGGTGGTACATCGCGGAGCCGGAGCGGGCGCGCATAACGCGGGCGATGGAGTCCGCCGGCGCACGCGCCACGAGCGCTGCGCCGCTCGCTTGGCTGCGTATGGAAGGCAGCCGACTCGAAGAGGCGGAGCTGCGGCTGCGCCTCTGGCCCGAGGGCGAGGACGCTCTGCTCGCGCGCGTCCATTGGCACGGCGTGGATGTCCGCTGGGTCGGCTGATCGGGGATCGTCGCGTGCTATCTCTTGGCGCCCGGCAGCCAGCGATGGTGAACACCCCGGCGGAGACAGCATGAGCGACGCCTCGAACCCCCTCTCCGTACTCGAACGCGACGCCACCGCGCAGGCTGAGCTCGTGCGCAACGGCGAGCTGACGGCCGCCGAACTGGTCGATCTCTCGATCGCGCAGATCGAGAAGCTCGATCCGCGGGTGAACGCCGTCATCCACCAGCACTTCGAGCGCGCTCGCGAAGAAGCGCGTGGCGCGCTCCCCGACGGTCCGTTCCGCGGCGTGCCGATTCTGTTGAAGGATCTCGGATGCGGCCATGCGCAGGGCGATCCCATCCATTGGGGTACGCGCTTTCTGCGCGACGCGAAGCATCGCGCGAACTCCACTTCGTATCTGGTCGAGAAGCTGCGCGCGGCGGGCTTCGTCGTCGTCGGTCGCAGCAATGTGCCCGAGCTGGGGATCTGGCTCACCACGGAACCCGAGGCGTACGGCGCGACGTGCAACCCGTGGGACCTCGCGCGTTCCTGTGGCGGCTCGAGCGGCGGCGCCGCGGCAGCGGTTGCAGCGCGCATGGTGCCGCTCGCCCACGCCAGCGACGGCGGCGGGTCGATCCGCAACCCGGCGAGCCAGACGGGACTCGTGGGCCTGAAGCCGTCGCGCGGACGTGTCTCGATCGGGCCCGAGTGGGGCGAGTCCTGGGCGGGCATGATCGCGGAGTTCGCGGTCACCCGGAGCGTCCGCGACACCGCAGCGCTGCTCGACGTGCTCGCGGGCCCGATGCCGGGCGATCCCTTCCTGGTGCAGCGCCCGTCGCGTCCCTACCGCATCGAAGCGAAGGCGCCGCCTGAGCCGCTGCGGATCGGGCTGCTCTCGCGCGCCCACAATCTCCCGGTGCATCCCGAATGTCTCGCCGCGCTGCGGGCGACGGCGCGCAAGCTCGAAGAACTGGGACACACGGTGGTGGAAGAGCATCCGAGCGCGCTCACCGACGGCTCGATCGACTCGTTCGCGGTGCAAGTGATCGGCGCCGCGCAGGCGCTCGCGATCGAACAGTTCGAGGCCGCGATCGGGCGCAAGATCGGCCCCGCCGACGTCGACGCGGACAACTGGACGATCATCGAGATGGGCCGCAGCGTGACGGCCGCCCAGTACATCGGTGCGGTCGAGGCGATGCATCACTACGCGCGGCGCATCGGTGCGTGGTGGGAGGACTTCGACCTGTTGCTGACCCCCACCTTGCCCGAGCCGTCGCCGCCGCTCGGCGAGCTGGTGGCGCGACCGGGCAAGCCGCTCGAGGGCTTCCTGCGCTCCGCGCAGCTCACCACGTTCCTGGTTCCGTTCAACGCGACCGGACAGCCCGCCATTTCACTGCCGACGCATGAGAGCGCCGAGGGTCTTCCGATCGGCGTGCAGGTGGTTGCGGCCATGGGGCGCGAGGACCTGCTGATCCGCGTCGCCGCGCAGCTCGAGACAGCGATGCCCTGGGCAGGACGTCGTCCTTCGCTGCTGGCCTAGTGCGTTCCTTCCAGGACAAGGTCGCCGTGGTGACGGGCGCGGCGAGCGGCATCGGCCGCGCGCTCGCGCAGGAGGAGCACTCGCTCGACGACTGGCGCTGGATCGTGGGCGTCAACTTCTGGGGCGTCGTCCACGGCTGCAAGTTCTTCCTGCCCCATCTGCGCAAGAACGGGGAAGCGCACATCGTGAACCTGTCGAGCATGTTGGGATTCATCGGGATGCCGACGCAGAGTTCGTAGTGCGCGACCAAGTTCGCCGTGCGCGGGCTCTCGGAAGCGCTGTGGGCGGAGCTGCACGGCAGCGGGATAGGTGTCACCAGCGTCCACCCGGGCGGCGTGAAGACGAACATCGTGCGCACCAGTCGCAGCGCCGATCCATCGGCGAAGCAGCAGATGATCGAGGGCATCGACCGCATGGCGATGGCGCCCGAGAAGGTGGCGCGCAAGATCCTGCGCGCCGTCGAGCGCGACAAGCTGCGCATCGTGATCAGTCCCGAAGCGCATGCCGCCGACTTGGCGAAGCGGCTCTTCCCGGCCGGTGTGTACCGCATCCTCGCCTATGGCTACCGGCGTTTCGGGCCGCTCGGCTAGGCGCGCCGCGACCTCGATGACGGAGTCGCCGTCCTCGAGGTCGCTACTCGCTGCCTCCGGGCTGGAGCGCCTCCTTCGCGACAGAACGCCGCTCCCGCTCGTCGGTGACGAGCTTGTAGGCCACGTAGTACTTGTAGATGTTGCTCACGTAGGTGACCGTCTCGCGGCCGATGCGCTCCGAGGCGATCTGCTCCACGTTTCCGAACCAGACGTTGGGGTCGAGGCCGCGCTTCGCGGCCTCGCGCCGGAGCTGGCGGATGCGGCCGGGTCCCGCGTTGTAGGACGCGAAGGTGAAGAGCCCCTTGTTGAGGGCGTCCATCGGTTCGTCCTTGTAGTACTGGTTGGCCATGAAGCGGAAGTACTTCACCCCGGCGTGGATGTTGGGCTCGAGCTGCTGGATGTCGCCTACGTCCAGCTCCTTGCCGGTTGCCGGCATCACCTGCATCACGCCGATCGCGCCGACCGGGCTCTTCACGCTGTGGTCGAGCTGGGATTCCTGGTACGCCTGTGCGGCCATCAGCAGGTAGTCGACCTGGTACTCGTCGCCGTACTTCCGGAAGAACTGCGCGAG
>JAGSPS010000162.1 GCA_018262315.1 Deltaproteobacteria bacterium
TATCGACCGCGCGGGCCGATCGTCGGGCGCCGCAGCGGATCGGCCCGACATGACCTGATCGATGACCCCGTAGGCCAAGGCTTCGTCAGCGCTCATATAGTAATCGCGCTCGGTGTCCTTGGCGATCTGGGAAACGGGCTTTCCCACATGTCCGGCCAGTAGCTCGTTCATTCTGTGCCGGATCTTCACGATCTCGCGCGCCTGGATGTCGACGTCGCTTGCCTGACCCTGAAACCCACCCATCGGCTGATGGATCATGACTCGTGAGTTGGGGAGCCCCATCCGGCGCCCGGGTGCGCCCGCCGCGAGCAGCCATGCGGCCATCGAAGCTGCCTGTCCGATGCACAGTGTCGCAATCTCGGGACGCACGTATTGCATCGTATCGTAGATGGCCAGACCGGCAGTCACCGACCCCCCGGGTGAGTTGATGTAGAGATGGACGGGCTTGTCGGGGTCCTCGGCTTCGAGGAACAGCAACTGCGCGATGACCAGATTGGCGACGTCGTCATCGATCGGGCTGCCGAGCATCACGATGCGCTCCTTGAGCAGTCGCGAATAGATGTCGTAGGCCCGCTCGCCGCGCGGGCTCTGCTCGATCACGATCGGGATCATGGGCATTGCGAACTCCCTGCCGCCTCCTGCGCCGCTCCATCATGCAACGCTGCCGGGCGGCGCGTCAGACGAAAATGCGCACACCGACTCCGCAGATCCAATACGCAAACCCGAAGCGCGAATTGAATCGCTGCGTGCATGTCGGGCGCGATCGATCGAGGGGGACTCGAGAGCTCGCCGGTCACGAGGCTGCGAGTTCCTCGACCTTAGCTTCGCCCAGAAGGAATTCAACGGCCTTCTCTTCGACCAGCTGCCCACGGATGGCTTCGATCACGCCCGCGTCCCGGTAGGCCTTGCGCAGCTTCGCGGCATCCGTGCCCTGCTGTTCGGCCATCTGATCGAGACGCGCCTCGACTTCGGCGTCGTCCGCCGCGATCTCCTGTACGCGTGCAATTTCCGCAAGCAACCATTCTTCGCGCACCTCGCGCTCGATGAGCGGCCGCCATTCGTGTTCCCAGCGCGCCATCTGACGGTCGATCGCGGCGCGACCGACGCCGCGTTCGCCGAGATCGTGGGCCGCGCTGTGCAGCCGGCGTTGCAGCCGTTCCTCGATGAGACCCGGCGGCACGTCGAACGGCACGCGCTCGATCACGGCGTCCAACAAGGTGCGGCGCAGCGTGGCGCGCGACGCGCGCTCGCGCGACGCGATCAGCGACTCGCGAAGCTTCGCTCGCACCTGGTCGAGGCTCTCGAACTCGCCGCCGAGATCCTTCGCGAACTCGTCGTCGAGCGCGGGCACCTCGCGGCGTCGCAGCGAACCGACGCGCACCTGGAACTCGGCGTCCTTGCCAGCCAGATCGGGCTTCGCGTAGTCGTCCGGGAAGCGCACGCGCACGCGTCGCTCTTCCCCCGCCAGCGCGCCTACGAGCTGTTCGTCGAAGCCGGGGATCAGCTGGCCCGAGCCGAGCTCGACCGTGACCTCCTTGGCCGTGCCGCCCTCGAAGAGGACGCCGTCGATGCGGCCCTCGAATTCCATCGTGACGAGGTGACCATTTGCCGCCGCGACGCCCTCCGCTTCCTCCACGAACTGCGCTTGTCGCTGCCGTACCGACTCCAGCTCGCGCTCGACGTCTTCGTCGCCCACCCCAGTCGGGAGCCGCTGCGCGGGAAGTCCCTTCAACTCACAGAGCGTGAACGCCGGCTTCACCTCGACGCGCGCGCGATAGACGAACGGCGCACCCTCGGCCGGCGGCTCGGACTCCACCTGCGGCTGGCAGACGGCCTCGACGCCGCTCTGCTCGAGCGCTGCCGCGAGCGTCTCGCCCACCAGTTCGCGCTCGAGGTCCTCCGCGATCGCGGGGCCGTAGAGCTTCTGGAGTACGGAACGCGGCGCCTTACCCGGCCGAAAGCCGCGCACACGCGCCGAACGCGCCACTCCGCGATACGCGCGCTCGAAGGCAGTCGCCACGCGCGGCGCGGGCACCTCGACCTGGATCCAGCGTGTGATCGGACCTTCCTCGCGACTCTCGACGCGAAGCTCGCCCGCATCGACATTGACACTCATGCGTTGCAACCCCTGATCTCTCGCACACGGAAGTTGACGGTACCGGGGACAGGACTCGAACCTGCACGTCCTTTCGGACAGTGGCTCCTAAGGCCACTGCGTCTGCCAGTTCCGCCACCCCGGCGCACACGTTCCCTCTCGAATCGAAGCGAAGCGTCGTCGAACTCAGATCGTGAAGCAAAACCTCACCTGAAGAACCGCAAGCAGCCACCTGACCCGTGTTGGCGAGCCGCCGTCCGGCGGCGGAGCGAGATCATGAGGTTGGGTGGTGAGCGCGCGGGGAGTCGAACCCCGAACCTAGAGATTAAGAGTCTCTTGCTCTGCCAATTGAGCTACGCGCCCGGAGCCAAGCTAGGCCGCGCCCGCGACGGCGGCAAGGCAAGCGCCCGCCAGTTCCCGGGCGCCGCTACGCCGTTCACGACCGGCGCCGGCGGAACACGCGTCGCACGATGCGACTCGCGGCGCCGCGCAAGCTCTCGTCGCCACACGACGCGATGCCGCCCGCAGCCACCGCGAGGAACACCGCGCCGCCGAATGCCAGGTCGAGCACGGCACCCGCCACGCCCGGGTGCGCGCGCAGCACGCTGGCACCCGCCGCACCTGCCAACGCCGCGATCCCGCTCGCGCGGGCGAAGGTGTTGGCGAGCGGTCCGAGCGCCGGCCCGCCGTGCAGGCGTCGCGCGAGCAGCAGCGTCGCAACTGCGTTCGCACTCATCGCGATCGCGCCGGCCACCGCCAGTCCCTGCGCCCCTGCGCGGCGGCCGAGCATCAGATAGAGCGGAATCGACAGCAGCGCGACACCGGTGCCGAGCAGCATCGGTCGCCAGGTGTCGCCGCGCGCATAGAAAGCGCGCGACGCGATCTGCTGCGCCACCCAGGCCGGTACGGTGAGCGAGAAGATGCAGAGCAGCCGCGCCACTTCCGATGCATCGGCGCCGGTGAAGGCGCCGTGCCGATAGACGAGCCGCACGAGCGGATCGGCGAAGGCGTAGGCGCCCGCCGCCGCGATCGCACCGAGCGAAACTCCGGCGCGTAACGCCGCGAGCACGACGCGGTCGAGCTCGACGCGCCGTCCCGCCGCGTACAGATGCGCGAGCGTCGGAAGCGCCGCCGCGCCGATCGCCTGCCCCACCACGGCGACCGGAACCAGCATGAGTTTGCGCGCATACGAAAGCTGGGCAATGACCCCTTCCCCGACCAGCCCGCCGAACCAACGCCCGTACCACTCGTCCACGGTGAGCAGCGTCTGGCCGAACATCAGCGGCGCTGCGACCCACAGGTAGCGACGGAAGGTCGGATCGAGCGGCGCGACGCGGAACCCCACCCGCACGCGACGGCGCGCATCGAGCCACGGAACCAGCAGCGGTCCGGCCAGCGCCCCGACGAGCGCGCCCCATGAGAAGCCCTCGACGCCCAGCCGCGGCGCGAGTACTACGCCGCCCGCGATGATGCCGAGGTTGTAGAGCAGCGGAGCGATGGCAGCCGCCAGGAAACGCCCGCGCGCGAGCAGCGGCACCTGCACGATGCCGCCCGCGACGAAGCCGATCTGTGCCGGCAGCACGATGCGCGTCAGGTGCACCGTGAGTGCCTGCTTGGCCGCGTCGAAGCGGGGGAACTGGAGCGCCACCAGGGGCTCTGCGAACAACCACAGCAGCACGGTTGCGCCCAGCGCGATCGCGCCGAGCGTGCCGAGCACCGTGGCCAGCAGTCGCTCGGAGGCGGCCTCACCGTGCTCCGTCCGCATTCGTGTGTAGAGCGGGAGGAAGGCGATCGAGAGCGCACCGCCCGCCAGCAGGTGATTGAAGAGATCGGGGATCTGGAAGGCGGCGTAGTAGGCGTCGGCTTGGCCGCTGGTGCCGACCTGATAGGCGAGCAGCGACTCGCGCGCGAAGCCGAGCACGCGCGAGAGCAACACGCTGCCAGCGAGCAACGCAGCCGCTGCGGGAATCCCCGCCGCGCGCGCCTCGTCGCGGCGTGCGCCGCCCGCTTCGCTCACAGCGGGTTCGGCTCGCGCCAAATGCGGCCGTCGTAGCTCTCGACCACGACCGAGTCGCCCTCGCGTCCGCGCAGGTAGGCGTGCGTGAGCGGCACCTTTCCGTACGGCGTATCGAGCACGTAGAGCGGGATCGCGAAGCCGCTGGTGCGACCGCGCAGCGCACGGAACAACTCGACGCCGCGCTCGATCGGCACGCGGAAATGCGCGGTGCCTTCGAGTAGCTGCGCCTGATAGCAGTAGTACGGCCGCACGCGCATTCGCACCAGACCTTCGCAGAGCGCCTTCATGGTCGCGACGTCGTCGTTGATGCCGCGCAGCAGCACGCTCTGGTTGCCCACCGGGCAACCCGCGCGCGTGAGCTTGTCGATGGCTTCGGCCGCGTCGGCCGTGAGTTCTTTCGGATGGTTGAAGTGGGTGTTCACCCAGATCGGATGACGGCGCTCGAGCAGGCGACACAGCGCCTCCGTCACGCGGCAGGGAAGCGTCACGGGCAGGCGCGTACCGAGCCGGATCAACTCGACGTGGGGGATCGCGCGCAGTTCGCCGAGCAGCCAGTCGAGCTTGTCGTCGGAGAAGACCAGCGGGTCGCCGCCCGTCAGCAGCACGTCGCGGATCGAGGGCGTCGCGCGGATCCAGTCGAGTGCGATCTGCAACTCCCGCTTCTTCATCGCCCACGCGGGCTCGCCGACCATGCGCTTGCGCAGGCAGTAGCGGCAGTAGAGCGCGCATTCGTTGTTCACACAGAACGCGATGCGATCGCCATACACGCGCACCACGTTTTTCACCGGCGAGTGCGCCACTTCGTCGAGCGGATCGGCGAGCCCGGCCGGATCGTCGAGTTCCGCGAGGCGCGGCACCACCTGGCGGCGGATCGGGCAAGCGGGATCGTTCGGGTCCATCAGCGACGCGTAATACGGCGTGATCACGAAACGAAAACGTCCGGCCAGTGCGTCGATCGCACTGCGCTCGTCGTCGCTGGGCGCGACGAATGCGGCGAGCGCGGCTGCGCTGGTGATACGGTGTTGCATCTGCCAGGTCCAGTCGCGCCAATTGCGCTCGGCGACGCCGGGCGGCGCAGCGACACGCGGCCATTCCATCAGCAGAGGCCGAGACGGCGGAGGCCGAGCGCCAACACCTCGGCGAGTAGATCTTCGTGCGTGCGGTTCATCACTTCGGCGAGGATTCCGAAGGATCCATCGGGCGCGAAGGTCGGCAGTGGGTTGATCTCGAGAAAGGTCGGAGCGCCTGCGGCGTCGCACTTGAAGTCGGCGCGCGCGAAGTCGCGACATTCGAGGGCCTGGTAGGCGCGGATCGCGAGGCTTGCGAGCTGCGCTTCGAGTGGCGCGTCGAGGCTTCCGGGAACGACGTGCGGGAGCGACGTCGCCCGCGTCTCCACCGCGTGGAGGCCGATGCGCGACTCGACTTCGAGGGCGCGCTGCAAGACCGGCAGCGCGCGCGGGGGATCGTTCCCGATCACGGTGACCGTGTACTCGGCGCCCTCGAGGAAGTGCTCGACCAACGCGGGCTGCCGGTAGCGCGACACCACGCGCGCCACTGCGGCGACCAGCGCGTCCTGCGACGCGACGCGCGAGGCGCGCTCGATGCCCTTCGCAGTCCCTTCCCAGCGCGGCTTCACGAAACACGGGAACCCACCCGGCGGCGCGACGCGTTCCGCTTCCTCGCGCGAGCGCACGACGACGCCCGGCGCCACCGGCACGCCGGCCGCCGCCACGACCGCCCGCGTCCAGGCCTTGTCGAGCGACAGCGATAGCGACAGCGCGTCCGAACCGAGCTGCGGGACACCGAGCATCTCCAGCAGCACGGGCGCCCAGGCTTCGCGGTTGCGCGTGCCGAAGCCCTCGGCGATGCAGAGCGCCGCGTCGATCGCCACGTCGCGCTTCGCCGCGGCGTCGAGCAGGTCGTGGGGACGACCGAGTCGCACGGCCCGGTGCCCGAGCCGCTCGATCGCGGCTTCGAGCGCGAGCAGCGTCACCTCCGGCTCGTACTCGACATGGGCATCGGGCGGATCGTCCGGTCGCCGCGGATACGCGTCGAGCAGTTCGTAGACGATTCCAATCGAGCGACGAGCCATCGGCAGCGCAGGATACCGGCGGCGCTGCCGGATCGCGACGCAGCGCTGCGGCGTCGCGCTCGCGACCTTGTGCAACAATCCTGGCAAGCGAGCAAAGCTCAGGCGGCCGGCAGGCGAGGCGACTCGATCCGGCAGGAGGCCGATTCGAGTGGACGGCTTGGTGCGCGCCATCGCGCTGGGGCTCACCGTGCTGACGGGCTTCAGTGGCCTCGTCTGCGAAGTGGCCCCGTGGCTCGCCGAGCAGCCCTCATGACGCAACGAGGCGACGCGACCTCGCCGGCTTCCGGGTCGTCTGGCTGGCTCGCGGAACTCGAGCGCCTCGGCAACCGCCTTCCCGACCCGGCGACGCTGTTCCTGCTCGGCACGCTGCTGGTGATGGGGCTTTCGCAGGTCGCCGTGACGAGCGGCTGGTCGGTGGAAAAGCAGGTGGTCGAGGACCTTCGCGTCGAGGTGCGCGGACCCGACGGCGCGCCCGTCCTCGATCCCGCGACACATCAGCCGTTCATGGTCGCCGCGCTCGACCCCGCGACCGGCAAACCGCTGCGTGAGCGCAGACGCGTCGCGGTGACGCCGGTGAGCCTGCTCGACCGCGACGGCTTCTACTGGGTGATCGCGAGCCTGGTCGACAACTTCAAGAACTTCCCGCCGCTCGCGATCGTACTGGTCGGCATGCTGGGGATCGGCCTGGCCGAGCGCAGCGGTTTCCTTCCCGCGCTGTTGCGGGCGTCGCTCGCACGGGCGCCCGCGTGGTTGCTGTCGCCGCTCGTCGTGTTCCTCGGCGTGAACTCGTCACTCGCAGTCGACGCCGGCTACGTGGTGCTGCCCCCGATCGCCGCGGCGCTCTATCTCGCCGCCGGCCGTTCGCCGCTGGCCGGCATCGCCGCCGCGTTCGCGGGCGTGGCGGGCGGTTTCGGCGCGAACCTGCTGATCACCGGGCTCGATCCAATGCTCGCCGGACTCTCGGAAGCCGGCGCGCAGCTGGTCGACCCGAGCTATCGCGTCGCCGCCACCGCGAACTGGTGGCTGATGATCGCGTCGACCTTCCTGCTCACCGCCGTCGG
>JAGSPS010000163.1 GCA_018262315.1 Deltaproteobacteria bacterium
ATCTCTGACTTCCCGGCGCGAAATGCAAGCGCCCCGCTTTCGAGCCCGGCGCGGGTGCCCAACAGCCAACCGCGATTCGCCCCTCAGGCCCGACCGCGAACGGGACGATACCCGGAGCCGGTGGCCGCTCCCATCCATACGCTCGAAACGACGCAGGTCGCGCGCGAAGCGCTCGCGGAAGAGATCGCGCGGCTCGAGCTGCTGCGGCGACTCGCGACGGGCGCTGCGCACACCCTCAACAATGCCTTCACGGCCATCCTCGGGGAAACGCTCTGCCTCGCCGATGAGCGCAAACACGACCCGCTCGTCTCCGAAGCGTGCGACCTGATCCAGGGCGAGGTCGAGCGCTGCGCGCGCCTCACCCGTTCGATCGCCGCGCGCGTGCAGCGACGCGAGAACGTGCTGGAAGAGACCAACATCGCGGCGCTCGTGCGCGGACTCGAGCCGCTGCTGCGCGACACGGTGAGCCGCAGCGTGGCGATCGCCATCGAGGTGCCCGACGTCTGCGTCCTCGTGCGCGGCCCCGGCGAAGACCTCGAACTGCTGGTGCTGCTCGTCGCGCACCGGCTCGCCCATACCCCCGTCCGCGGCGCCGCGCTGCACATCGCACTCGGCCCGTACGACGCGAAGAGCGCCGAGCTGTGTTTCGAATTGCGCGTCCCCGAGGAGACGCCGGCCGTGCAGCACACCGACCGCTCCTGGGATTTGCTGGTCGCCGACGCCACCGACGTACTCGGCTCCCGTCACGGTGTGCGCGTCGTCAGCGGCGATGGCGACGGCCCGCCGTGCGTGCAGCTCCACTTCGAGATCGCGGACCTGACGCTCTGAGCCTCAGCGCGTCCACGCGCGAACCGCGTGCGGGTCGCGCACGCGCGCGGCGAGCGACTCGATCGACTCGCGGAGTTGCGGGTGCACGAGATCCGGCGCCAGCGCGGCGAGCGGTTCGAGGATGAAGGCGCGCTCGGCGAGACGCGGGTGCGGCACGTTCAAGCCGGGCTCGTCCACGATGCGATCCCCGTAGAGCAGCAGATCGAGGTCTAGCGTTCGCGCGGCGTTGCGCGCGCCGCGTTCGCGCCCGGCCGCGCGTTCGATCGCGAGCAGCGCGTCGAGCAGCGCGCGCGGCGCGAGCGCCGTCGCGACGCGAACGACGGCGTTCAGGTACGCGCCCTGCGGCGGAGGACCGACCGGATCGGTCTCGAAGATCGGCGACAGCGCCGCGATCCGAGTGTCCGGCAGGGCGGCGAGAGAGCGCAGCGCAAAGTCGAGCTGCGCCGCGCGGTCGCCGAGGTTGGTGCCGATCGAGACGTACGCCTGGTTCACCCGCCGACCTTGACGCGCTCGATCGGCGTGCCGGTGTCGAGCGTCTCGTCGCTGCGCGTGGCGTGATCGACCGTGAAGGGCTGCATCCCCGCGCACGGCACGAAACGCACGCTGCACGGTTCCATCGCGCAGGCCGCGCAGTGGCGCGACCGGCAGGGGTCGAAGTGCGTGATCACGTCACCGGGTCGGCGCGTCGCGGCGAGCACCGCCTGCTCGACCTGATCGTCGATGTCGTGCAGGCGGTCGGCGTCGAAATACCGCGGCACCACCATGTGCAGGTCCACGTGCTCGACCGAACCGGAACGCCACGAGCGCAGGCTGTGCGTGTCGATCCACCACGGCTCACGCCGCACTTCGAGCGCCTTCACCATCTCCTCGAGCGAAGCCGGGTCCGCTTCGTCCATCAGTCCACCGATCGCCTGGCGCGACAGCTGCCAGCCGGTCCCCAGGATCTGCGCGGCCACGATCAATGCGACGACCGGGTCGATGATCGAGAGACCCGTGATCCACACGAGCGCCAGACCGATGATCACCCCGACGCTCGTCGCGACGTCCGTGAGCAGGTGGCGGCCGTCCGCCACCAGCGCGAGCGAATGCACGCGCCGGCCGACGCGGATCACGTGCACGCCGATCGCCGCGTTCGCCGCCGTCGCGGCCGTGACGAGCACGAGGCCCAGGTCGAGACTGCGCAGCTCCACCCCGCGGATCATCTGCCGGATCGCCTCGATGCCGATCAACACCGCCGCGACCGCGATCAGCGTGCCTTCGACGCCGGCCGAGAAGAATTCCACCTTGCCGTGTCCGTAGGGATGATTGCGATCTGCCGGCTGCGACGAGAGGTACAGGCTGTAGAGCAGCAGCGAGCCGGCCGCGACGTTCACGAACGATTCGAGCGCGTCCGAGAACACCGCCGTCGAGCCGGTGAGTTGCCAGGCGGCGAGCTTCGCGCCGAGCACCGCGATCCCGCCCACCAGCGCGAGTCGCCCCGCGCGCAGGCGCACGCCGTGTTCGAGCGGACTGGCGTGGTCATCGTCCATTTCGCGCATTGTAACGCCGCAATCTGCGCGAACGCGCAGCTGTTAGAATGCGCGCGTGTCGGCTCCGCGCACGCTCCCGCCCGCCCTCCAGACCGCGATCCCGGGACCGCGTTCGCGCGCGCTGGCGGAGCGACTCGCGCGCGTCGAGTCGCGCAACGTGACGTGCCTCGACCCGGCGCCGCCCATCTTCTGGGAGCGCGCCGCGGCCGCCAACGTCTGGGACGTCGACGGCAACCGCTTCGTCGATCTCGGCGCCGGCTTTGGCGTCGCCAACGCGGGGCACGCGCACCCGCGCGTGGTGGCCGCCGTCCGCGAACAGAGCGGGCGCCTGCTGCACGGCATGGGCGACGTGCACCCGTCCGCCGTGAAGGTCGAATTGCTCGAGCGACTCGCGGCGCTGTTTCCGGGAGGCGGCGAGGCGCGGGCGGTGCTCGGCTCGTCGGGCTCGGACGCCGTCGAGATCGCGCTGAAGACGGCGTCGATCGCGACCGGCCGCGCGGGCGTCGTGGCGTTCGATGGCGCCTACCACGGGCTCGCGCTGGGCGCGCTCGATGCCACCTTCCGCCCCGCGTTCCGCGAACCTTTCGCCGCGCGGCTCCCGCACGCGACCGTCTTCGCGCGTTTCGGCGACGCCGCCGACGCGGCGCGCGCGGCGCGCGCATCGCGCGTCCCGATCGGCGCGGTGCTGGTCGAACCGATCCAGGGTCGCGGCGGAGAACGCATTCCGCCGGGCGGCTTCCTCACCGCACTGCGCGCGCTTTGCGATCGCGAGGGCTGGCTGCTGATCGCCGACGAGGTCTACACCGGCTTCGGACGCACCGGCCGCTGGTTTGCGTGTGAACATGAAGGCGTCGCGCCGGACCTGCTCTGCGTCGGCAAGGGCCTCGCCTCGGGCATGCCGATTTCCGCGTGCATCGGAACCAAGACCGTGATGGACGCCTGGCCGCCCACCCGCGGCGAGGCGCTGCACACCCAGACCTTCCTCGGCCATCCGCCCGGCTGCGCCGCGGCGCTCGCCTCGATCGCGGTGATCGAGGAGGAGAAGCTGGTCGAGCGGGCGGCGGAACTCGGCGGCGCCGCGCTCGCGCAATTGCGCGCGCGGCTCGCGGGTCGCAGCGGCGTCGCCGACGTGCGCGGTCGCGGCCTGCTGCTCGCCATCGAGTGCGACACTCCAGAGCGTTCGCACCGCACGTGCGACGAAGCGCTGCGGCGCGGCGTGATCGTCGTGCCGTCGGGCGACGACGGCCGCGTGATCGCCGTGACGCCGCCGCTCTCGATCGACGCCGATGCGCTCGCCGCTGCGCTCGACGGGTTGGCGGAGTGCATCGCGTGAGCGCGGACCCCCGGCGCGCCTCGCTCGACGCGCGCACGCTCGCCTGGCTGCGCGAGTCGCCCCAGAGCTGGCGCTGCGACGAAGCGCGCTTCGCTTCGCTCGCCCTCGACCTCTTCGCCTTCCAGTTCCAGCACTGCGCGCCCTACCGACGGTTCTGTGAGCGCCGTGGGCGTATGCCCGAGCGCGTCGCGCAGTGGCGCGAGATCCCGGCGGTGCCGGCGGGCGCCTTCAAGGAGATGGCGCTGCGCAGCTTCCCAGCCGAGTGCGAGGCGCACGTGTTCCGCACCAGCGGCACCAGCGGCGAGCGGCGCGGCGCACTGCGCCTCGACACCCTCGAACTCTACGAGGCGTCGCTGCTGGCAGCTTTCCTGCGCGGCGTGCTACCGGATCTCGCGCCCGGTGAGCGCGCGCGCATCCGCGTGCTCGCGCCGTCGCCGCGCGAGGCGCCCGACTCGTCGCTCTCCCACATGTTCGGCGTGGTACTCCGCGAACTCGGCGACACGGCGAGCGGCTTCGACGTGCAAGCCGGCGCGCTGCAAGTCGACGGACTCGTCGCCGCGCTCGAGAAGGCGACGGCCGATGGTGTCGCCGTCGCGCTGTGCGGCACCGCGTTCGCGTTCGTCCACCTGCTCGACGCGTTCGCCGAACGCGGAGCGCGCATCCCCCTGCCGCCCGCTTCGCGCGTGATGGAGACGGGCGGCTTCAAGGGTCGCGCGCGAGAGATGTCGCGCGACGCGCTCTACCAGGGCATCGGGCACGCACTCGCGGTGGCGCCCGAGCGGATCGTCAACCAGTACGGGATGACGGAACTCGGTTCGCAGTTCTACGACTCGGTGCTCGGCGATCCGGGCCGCGCGCGGCGCAAGCTCGCTCCGCCCTGGACACGCGTGCGTCTCGTCGATCCCGAGACGACGGGCGGCGATGCGCGGCCCGGCGCGGCCGGCGTCGTCACGATCTTCGACCTCGCCAACACCGGCAGCGTGCTCGCGATCCAGACCGCCGACCTCGGACGCGCGATCGAGGACGGCTTCGAGGTGATCGGGCGCGAGCCCGGCGCCGAGGCGCGCGGCTGCTCGATCGCGGCCGACGAGATGCTGGCGGCCGACGTGCACGCCGCGCTCGCCGACGTGCTCGACGCGTGGTGCGCCCCGGCTTCGCCGTGGCAGAGTGCGCTCGCCGACGCGCTGCCGGCGGTCAGCGGCTACTCGGTCGAGATGGTGCGCGAGGGACTCGCACGCGGACTCGCTCCCTACACCGGCAGCGCCCTGCACGCACTCGTGCGCGACGAGCTGGGCGGCCCCGAGCGACAGGACGCAATGCGCGGCCCGCGCGTCGACGGCTTCGCCTGCGCGGCGACCGTGCTCGCCGGCGCGATCCCGCTGCCCGCAATTGTTGCGATCAGCGCACCGCTCGCGCTGCGCACCCCCGTGCTGGTGAAGCCGTCGATGCACGATCCCGTGTCGGCGGCGCTCTTCGCGCGCTCTCTCGCGGCGCGCGACCCGCTGCTCGGCGCCTGCGTCGAGATCGCGACATTCCATCGCGACGACGCCGAGAGCCTCGCCGCGCTGTGCGAGGCGGAGTGCGTCGTCGCGAATGGCTCGGACGCCGCCGTCGCCGCGATCGGTCGCTGCTTCGAAGTGTCGCGCGCGTACGCCGCGGCGGCGCCGCGCCGCTTCGTCGGCTATGGCCATCGCTTCTCGCTGGCGATGCTCGGTTCGGACGCGACGCGCGGCGGCGCGCTCGCGCGGGCGGCCGCGGCGCTCGCACGCGACGTCGCGCTCTGGGACCAGCTCGGCTGCCTGTCTCCGCTCGCGGTGTACGTCGTCGGCGCCGACCGCGGTGCGGCCGGGCGCGTCGCGGAAGCGCTCGCCGGCGCGCTCGCCGCGGCCGAGGAACGCTGGCCGCGTGGACGCATCGAGCCCACCGTCGCCGCGGCGATCGCACGCGAGCGCGCCGAAGCGGAGATGCGCGACGCGACGGTCCTTGCCGCGCGCGGCACCGAGTGGAGCGTCGTCTGCGAAGCCGACGCGCAGCGCCGCGGCGCGCCGCTACACCGCTTCGTGCGCGTGCTGCCGAGCGCCAGCGTCACGACCTGTTTGGCGGCGCTGCGACCGCAGGGCGGGCAGCTCGCGGCGGTCGCGCTGGCGGGCTTCGGCGCGGATGCGTCCGAGATCGGCGCCGCCCTCGCCGAAATGGGTGCGTCGCGCGTCTGCACGCCGGGCGCGATGCAGTCGCCGCCGCTCGGCTGGCCGCGCGACAACCTGCGCGTGCTGCTTCCGCTCGCGCGCTTCGGCGATCTCGAGTGTGAGTAGCGGAGCGAAGAGAGGCGCTAGGCTGGGCGCGAATAGTCGGAGGAAGCCATGCGCATCGGTCTCCAGATCCCGAGTTTCACGTGGCCCGGCGGTGCGAGCGCGATCCGCAGCGGGCTCGCCGAGGTCGCGCGCAGCGCAGAAGAGGCCGGTTTCCATTCGATCTGGGTGATGGACCACTTCTTCCAGATCCCGATCGTCGGCCCGGCCGAACAGGAGATGCTCGAGGGCTACAGCGCACTCTCGTATCTCGCGGGCATCACCGAGCGCGTGAAGCTCGGCACGCTCGTGACGGGCGTCACCTACCGGCATCCGGGCGTACTCGCGAAGACGGTCACCACGCTCGACGTACTCTCGGGCGGTCGCGCGTATCTCGGGATCGGTGCGGCCTGGTTCGACCGCGAGCACCACGGCCTCGGCGTCCCGTTCCCGCCGCTCAAGGAGCGCTTCGAGCGCCTCGAGGAAACGCTGCAGATCGTCAAGCAGTTCTGGTCGGGAGCGGCGCGTCCCTACGAGGGCCGGCACTACCAGCTCGCCGAGACGCTGAACGTACCGCCGCCGCTCGCACAGCCGCACCCGCCAATTCTCATTGGCGGCATCGGCGAGAAGAAGACGCTGCGGCTCGTCGCGCAGTACGCCGACGCCTGCAATCTCTTCGCGTTCATCGGGCGCGATGCGCTGCGCCACAAGCTCGACGTGCTGAAGCGCCACTGCGACGACGCCCGCCGCCCCTACGACGAGATCGAGAAGAGCGTCCTCGGCACGGTGCGTCTCGACAAGCAGGGCCCGGCGGACGTCGTCGCGAAGTGTCGCGAGCTGGCGGCGCTCGGCATCCAGCACGTCATCTACAGCTTCCCGGACGTGCACGAGATCGCGCCGCTGCGGATCTTCGGCAAGGAAGTGATCCCGGCGGTCGCCGAACTCTGAGTCGTTCGGCGACGCGCCGGTTCGCGCTGCGGCGCTACTTGACCTCGAAGCTCTTCGAGGCGACCGAGGTCCCATCCGCGAGGATCTCGACCTTGTAGGTACCGGCGGGCCAGCCGTCGGGCTTCGCGATGTGGAACTCCGAGTACGCGGGACCCGTCGGCGCGATCGTCGTGCTCTGCTCGTTGACGAGCTGACCGTCGCCGTAGGTCCAGCGCGCGACGAGCGTCACGCTGGGCGCGGCGCCGGTGCTCGCGACGGACGCGTAGATCGTGTCGCCGGGAGCGAGCGTTGCGCTCGGAACCGTCACGCGCTTGTCGGCGCCGATCGCGTTGCCGACATCGACGCTGCTCACGCGGAACGGCGCCGCTGCAGGCGGCGGTGTGGGGGCCGGCGCCGGAGCGACGGCCGGCGGCGCAGGCGGCGGTGTCTCCGCGCGCTTGCAAGCGGAGAGCGCGATCGGGACGGCCACGCAGGCCACCCCCAGAACCAGGAGCCGGGTGCGCTTCATGATGATCTCCCTCATTCCGGAACTCGCAGAACCTGACCGACCTTGATCAAGTCGGGGTTCTTGATGGTGTCCTTGTTGGCTTCGAAGATCTTCTTCCACTTGTTGGCGTCGCCGTAGAACTTCTTGGCGATCTTCGAGAGGTTGTCGCCCGCAAGCACCGTGTAGGTTCGCGGCGCGGCGGCCTTCGGAGCCGCCGGCGGCGGCGCCGCCGAGGACGCGCCGCTCTGGACGTTCGAAAAGTCGGGCTTCGGTTTGTCGCCACTGCTCATGATCATCTCCGGTCGCGCGAACGGCGCATCGCCGCGCGCGAGCTGATTGCCCATTTCGCGAAGTTGCGACCGCTCGGGCACCTGCCCGTTCGGCGTCAGCTTGTCGATCAACACCGGCAGTAGCTGCGCGAGGATCGCAGCGCCGGCCGCTCCGCCGAGCCCGGCGCGCTGCGGCGCCTGCTCGATCGGATGGCCCTTCAGGTTCTGCGAAAGAATCTCCGGCCCGATCGACCGGTTCGATCCGGTGCCGACCCAGGAGCTGAAGATGTCTCCGGCGCCGCTTTGTTGGAAGCGGCGGTTCAGGCCGTCGACGCCGCCGTCGTTGCCCTCGCCGCCGAGCGACTCGAGGACACTCTTGATCAACGCGCCGACCTGATCGTTGGAGGCGCCGGCCTGGCCGCTTCCGAGCGCCAAGCCGGCAAGCTGCCTAAGAGCAGGTCCTCGAGCAACCCCATGTGATGCCTCCCTTTTATTCCTCAACTGGGAGGTAGGCGGGTGCGGTTTCGGGGTGTCACGGAAAAGGGCCCGCAAGTTGGGCGCCTGGCTTTGGGAATGCTCCTCGCGAACGCCGGTCGGCCAGTCCACGCCAATTCCATCGGGCAACTCCAGCCGGGCGATGCCTTCCTCCAGAGGTCTCACCTTCGACGACACCTGCGACACGGTGAACTCGGTGCCGTGGATCGACGAATTGCTCGCCCTGCCCGTTCGCGAGCTCTCGCTGGGCTTCGTCTCCCGGGTCTCCGTGTCCGTGCGAAGGGCCGATCTGGTGCTCCACGCTGGGGGCACCGACTGGCGCCGCGCCACCAGCGATGGTCGCTTCGCCCTCGACCGGTCTGGGACGCTCCGACCCGAGCCGGGAGGCGGTGCCAACCAACCAATAGGACGGCCCCGGTCCGCTATTTACCGGACCGGTTCGGTCCTCTATTCTTGGCCGGCCTCGAAGAACCCTCGCGAGAGACCCCCGATGCTTCGCATGAACCGCCTCACCGATTACGGCCTCGTCCTGCTGACGCACCTGGCGGCGGGGCCCGCCGACCAGGTCTACAACGCCCGAGAGCTGTCGGAGTCGGTGCAACTGCCGCTGCCGATGGTGAGCAAGATCCTGAAGGTGCTGACGCGCGAGGGCTTCCTGGTCTCGCAGCGCGGCGCGCGCGGCGGCTACTCGCTCGCGCGGCGACCCGAAGACGTGACGGTCGTGGCCGTGATCGACGCCCTCGAAGGGCCGATCGCCCTCACCGAGTGTGGCGCCGGCTCCTGCACGCACGGGTTGAAGTGTCGGGTGCGCGCCCCCTGGCAGCGCATCAACCACGTGGTGCGGCGCTCGCTCGAAGACGTGCGCCTCGTCGACCTGATCACGCCGCCCTTCCCCTCCTCTTTGGAGCCGCTCCATGCCCAATGAATCGCTCGAGCAGCTCGCCACCCGCGATTACGAGTTCGGCTTCACCACCGACATCGAGATGGACATCGTCGAGCCCGGCCTCAGCGAGGACGTGATCCGTTTCATCTCGGCCAAGAAAGGTGAGCCGGCGTGGATGGTCGAGTGGCGGCTCGAAGCCTTTGCGCGCTGGCAGAAGATGGTGGAGCCGCACCACTGGGCGAAGCTCTCGTATCCGCCGATCGACTACCAGGCGATCCGCTACTACGCCGCGCCCAAGAAGAAGATCCAACTCGACAGCCTCGACGAACTCGACCCCGAGCTGCGACGCACCTACGAGAAGCTCGGCATCTCGCTCGACGAGCAGAAGCGGCTCGCGGGCGTCGCGGTGGACGCCGTCTTCGACTCGGTCTCGGTCGCCACCACCTTCAAGAAGGAACTGGAGAAGCACGGGATCATCTTCTGCCCGTTCTCGGAAGCCGTGCACAAGTGCCCCGAGCTGGTCCGCCAGTACCTGGGTTCGGTGGTGCCGGTGAACGACAACTTCTTCGCGGCGCTGAACTCCGCCGTCTTCACCGACGGCTCGTTCGTCTACATCCCGCCCGGCGTGCGCTGCCCGATGGAACTCTCGACCTACTTCCGGATCAACGCGTCGGAGACCGGCCAATTCGAGCGCACGCTGATCATCGCCGACCGCGGCGCCACCGTGAGCTACCTCGAGGGCTGCACCGCGCCGCAGCGCGACGAGAACCAGCTGCACGCGGCGGTGGTCGAGCTGATCGCGCTCGACGACGCGACGATCAAGTACTCGACGGTGCAGAACTGGTATCCCGGCGACGCCGAGGGCAAGGGCGGCATCTACAACTTCGTCACCAAGCGCGGCAAGTGCGCCGGCAAGCGCTCGAAGATCTCGTGGACGCAGGTCGAGACGGGCTCGGCGATCACCTGGAAGTACCCGAGCTGCATCCTGCTCGGCGACGACTCGGTCGGCGAGTTCTACTCGGTCGCGCTTACCAGCAAGCGCCAGCAGGCCGACACCGGCACCAAAATGATCCACATCGGCAAGCGCACGCGCTCGACGATCGTCTCGAAGGGCATCAGCGCTGCGCACGGACAGAACAGCTACCGCGGGCTGGTGCGGATCCAGAAGGGCGCCGACGGCGCGCGCAACTACTCGCAGTGCGACTCGCTGCTGATCGGCAGCGAATGCGGCGCACACACCTTCCCGTACCTCGAAGTCGCCAACCCGACGGCAAAGGTCGAGCACGAGGCCACCACCTCGAAGATCGGCGAGGACCAGCTCTTCTACTGCCGCCAGCGCGGTCTCTCGGAAGAGGACGCCGTCAACATGATCGTAAACGGCTTCTGCAAACGCGTGCTGAAGCAACTGCCGATGGAGTTCGCCGTGGAAGCGCAGAAGCTGCTCGGCGTGAGTCTCGAAGGAGCGGTTGGATGACGACACCGATGCTCGAAATCAGGGACCTGCATGCGACCGCAGGCGAGACGTTGATCCTCAAGGGCATCGACCTGGTGATCCAGCCGGGCGAAGTGCACGCGGTGATGGGGCCGAATGGCTCCGGCAAGAGCACGCTCGCGAACGTGCTGGCCGGCAAGCCGGGCTACGAGATCGTCTCGGGCTCGGTGCTCTTCGAGGGCCGCGACCTCTCGCTGCTCGCGCCCGAGCAGCGCGCGCGCGAGGGCATCTTCCTCGCCTTCCAGTATCCCGTCGAGATTCCGGGCGTCTCGAACATGTATTTCCTGAAGCAGGCGGTGAACGCGGTGCGCGCCCACCGCGGCATCGAGGAACTCGACGCGATGGAGTTCCTGCAGCTCGCGAGAGAGAAGATGAAGCTGGTCGAGATGAGCGACGCACTGATGAGCCGCTCGGTGAACGAGGGCTTCTCCGGCGGCGAGAAGAAGCGCAACGAAATCCTCCAGATGGCGCTGCTCGATCCGAAGCTCGCCGTGCTCGACGAGACCGACTCGGGCCTCGACATCGACGCGCTGCGCGTCATCGCGAACGGCGTGAACGCGCTGCGCGGCCCGACACGCGCGATGCTGGTCATCACGCACTACCAGCGCCTGCTCGATCACATCGTGCCTGATTTCGTCCACGTGCTCTCCGGCGGTCGCATCGTGAAGAGCGGCGCCAAGGAGCTGGCGCTCGAACTCGAAGAGAAGGGCTACGGCTGGATCCAGGCGGAGAGCGCGGCCGGATGAGCATTGCGGATCCCGAGCGCCACTGGAGCGAGTCGTTCGGCGCCACCGCTGCGGCGCGCGCCGGCGAACCCGCGTGGCTCGAGGCTGCGCGCAAGACGGCGATCGCGCGCTTCGTCGAGCTGGGCTTCCCGACGCGCCGCCACGAAGCGTGGAAGTACACGAACCCCGCGCCGCTCGCGAATATCGCCTGGACGCCGGCTGCGGCCGCCTCCGTTTCGCGAGCCGCGCTCGACGCGCTCGGCCTGCCGCTCGCCGAAGGCCCGCATCTGGTCTTCGTGAACGGCCGCCTCGCGGCGGATTTGTCGTCGCGCGCGGGCCTCGATCCCGCGCTGACACTCGCGAGCTACGGCCAACTGCTCGCGAGCGAGCCCGCGGCGCTCGAGTCCTTTTTGGTGCGCACGGAACCGTTCGACGATCGCGCCTTCGCCGCGCTGGCCCGCGCCTTCACCACCGACGGCGCCTTCGTGCGCATCCCGCGCGAGCACCACAGCGCACGCCCGATCTGGCTGGTCTTCCTGTCCGTTCCCGGCGCGGAGCCTGCCGCGGCGCATCCGCGCTTCACGGTCGTCGCCGAAGC